>JACMIS010000656.1 GCA_014381035.1 Armatimonadota bacterium | reverse complement strand
GCACCCGGTGCGTCCGCCGAAGGCGCATAGCGGAACCGTTCACGGCCCGAACTGTCAATCCACAAACAAAAACTCGTTCGTCATCAGCAGTGCTTGCGCGTATTGCTCGCGGCGACTCAGCGGCACGGGAGACGGACCCGCGAAGCCGGTTTTCGCGAACCACGTTGCGTTTTTGCCCCCTATCTCGGTAATCATCGGCGACCAGGTGAACGCATCGAACCCGTTTCCGCCCGGACCGGGAGACACCACGAAATCCAGCGTGTCGCCGCGCTTGAGAACAATGTTTTGCGCTATGGTATCTACCTTGCTCGTATGCGCCGACCAGCGAGCAATCGTCGCCCCTCGCCCGAACAAGGCTCCCTGTACTCCGTCGCCCTCTTTTTGTTCGTGACCCAACGTGCCGGAGACTGAAACGGTCACGTCGCGCGGGGCGACGAAGCGGCGGATCACGGCGAAGGAGTTGTCCACGCCGGGATGCCCCCCGTCCGGGTTGAGAGTCAAATAATTGAGCGTGGGGTCGGGGAATGCCGGTCCGCCCTGATACGCGCTTCCGGTGAAATGGGGGAGCGGTAGGAATGACGTTACCTGCCCGGCACTCTCGTTCCATGCCCCGTATCCGTACTGCCACGGGGAGATTTGCACCGGCGCGGTGGCACCGCCAGCGGAGAGGAACCGAGTCCCTATCGCGAGTTCCTCCGATAAGGGACTGCGCCCAAACAGGCGGCGGTACAGGATACGAACACGCGTCGCGTCGTCCTTCGCCGAACCGATTTCGGTCAAGTTCGCCAGCGTCCGTGCTTGTTCGATAGCGAGCGGAGCGTTCAGGAAATACAGGGATTGTTGCGGAACCGTGGTGACGAACCGTCCGGCGTTAGTGGAATCGGGCGACGCAAAGTCGAACGTGCGGAAGGTTTGCGGCAGGTTTTGCCGGTCGATCTTGCCGTACAGGGCGCGGCGCGTCATGAACGGCGCGTTCCACATCTCCTCCGCCGGTCCGCCGACGGTTTTGAGGTTCAACTTGCCCGATGCGGACAACAGCGAGTCGCGTATCTGCTCCAGATCGAGGCGTTTCCGGTTCTGCCGCCACAACAAGCGATTCTCCGGGTCCGCCGCGTAAGATTTCGCATCGAACCGGGACGCTTGCCGATACGTCGCCGACAGAACGATGCGTCGGTGCAGTTTCTTGACGCTCCATCCGTCGGCGACGAACTGCGACGCGAGATGATCCAGCAGTTCGGGGTGCGTCGGCTTCTCGCCCTGCATCCCGAAGTCGCTCGGGGTCCGCACGATGCCTTGCCCGAAGTGCCATCGCCACACCCGGTTGACGAAAACGCGGGCGGTGAGCGGGTTTTGCGGCGACGCGATAGCGCGGGCGAGTTCGAGCCGTCCGCTGGTATTCGTCCACTCGGGGCGCGGTTCTTTCTTGGGCGACAGAGCGAGGAGAAAGCGACGCGGGGCGACATCGCCCTGATTCCCCGGATTTCCCCGCTTGAAGATCCGTCCCTCGCCGGGCTTTTCCACGTCCTCGACCGCCATCGCGACGCGCACGGGTTGCTTGGAAATCTCCGGCGATACTTCCTTCGTCGAGGCGAACACCGAGTACAGGGAATAGTAATCCTGCGTCGGGACCGGGTCGAATTTATGATCGTGGCAACGGGCGCACGCGACGGTAAAGCCTTGGAAGCCGCGCATCGTTACGTCAATGCGGTCGTCCATGATGTCCGGCATGTTGTTCAAGAAGCGGCGCCCGACGGTGAGAAAGCCCAGCGCGGCAAGGTCCGATTTATCCTCGCCGAGCGGCAACCGGTCGGCGGCAAGTTGACGGACGATGAACTCGTCGTAAGGCAGGTCGCGGTTGAACGCCGTCGTCACCCAGTCGCGGTAGGTGTAGGCGTTCGGGTAGTTGCGATCCTCCTGAAACATATAGCCCTTGGTGTCGGCATAGCGGGCGACATCGAGCCACAGACGTGCCATGCGCTCGCCATAATGCGGCGAGTCGAGGAGACGGTTCACCGCCTGCTCGTAAGCGTCGGGGTGTTTGTCCGTAAGAAACGCGGTGACTTCGGCGAGGGTGGGCGGGAGTCCGGTCAGGTCATAAGTGACGCGGCGGAGTAATGTTCGCTTGTCGGCGGGCGACATGGGAACGATTTTCTTTGCTTCCAGTCGCGCCAGAATAAACCGGTCTAACGGCGTTTTACACCAGACGGCATTCTTGACAGCGGGCAACGCCGGTTTCTTCACCGCCTGGAGGGACCATAGTGTCGCGGATTGCTTACCGGCGGCGGACGCGCCCGTCTTCCCTGTCGCAGTACGGGCGGGACTTTTCGCGGTCCACGGAGCACCGATCTTGATCCACTCGGCGAGGTCGGCTATTTCGTTATCCTTTAGTTTGCCGCCCTGCGGCATTTTGATCTTGCCGGAATGTTGGACGACCTGGAGGAGCAGGCTTTTTTCGGGATCGCCGGGGACGAGGGAGGTGCCGGAATCGCCGCCTTTGAGCAACGCTTCGCGCGAATCCACACGCAACCCGGCTATCTGTGCGTCTTTACCGTGGCACGAGTAACAGTTGTTCGCGAGAACGGGGCGTATCTTCGTTTCAAAGAAGGCGAGGGCTTCCGGCGTCGCCGGGGCTGGCGTTTCGTCGGAGTGAGCCGCGCGAGGCGACACGAAACCGGGCAGTAAAACGACGGCAAGAAGTGTTCCCGTCAGAGCAGTGAGCGTGACAGAAACCGTCAGAAACGGCTCGCGCGTCTTCGATGTCGGCATGTCGCTTAGTATACGGCTTCCAGTAAGGGTTTGCGAGGCGGGCGTCTTGACCCACCGGTAAAAGCCTTCGGCTAAGGACGCCCCGCCACCCAGAGGGTACCCGGGAAGACGCGGGCGTGTAAACGTTAGGCGGTCCCGCGAATGTCCCGCCTCCATCGCCTCCCGGACGCTCTGCGTCCTTAGCCGAAGGCTTTTACCGGTGGGTCAAGACCCCCGCGAGCGAATAAGGCAGATTCTCGTGCTCCGCATACACCGCCCGTGCCGGGACCGAATACAGTTCGTGCTCCGGGTAGCGCAGTGCGGTCAACGCGCCGCCGAACACACAACCCGTGTCGAGGTTCACCGTGCCGTTCGTTATCGGCAGGTTCACGTAGCGGCGTCCGGTCGCATCGTCGGTTTGCCAGTCTAAAACGGGCGACGGTGTGTGACCGTAGGCGATAAACGCGCCGCCCCCGTATTCCGCCGCCCAGTCGTGACGGATCGGTTTGTTCGTGCCTGGCTCGAAGCCGCGCACGTCGCCGTAGAGCGTGAACGATTTCACCGACGCGTGGTGTTGCCCGATCCATTCGTCGCGGATTCCGGCGTGCGCGACAACTACCTTGCCGTCGTCGAGTATTAGATGCGTCGGCGCGGTCGCGAGATAGGTCAGAATGTCCGCCGTCAGCGCGTTTCGTTCGGTCTCCGGCAGTGCCTGCCATTGTGCGATGGTCAAATCCAGACCGTGCGTGCGGGTCACGTTCGCGCCTTTGAGAAAGCGGAACAGCTTATCATCGTGGTTGCCGGGGGCGAACAGGGCAAGACCCGCCGCAACGAGGCGACAGGCGAGTTTGAGCACGGCAGGCGAATCGGGTCCCCGGTCGGCAAGATCGCCGACGAAAACCGGGATATAGCCGTCCGGGTGGCGCGGCAAGCCGTCCTTTTTGCTCCACTCGTAGCGCAGGTCACTCAGCAGGTCGCACAATTCGGCGTAGCACCCGTGAACGTCGCCGATGATGTCGAAGCGGTTCCCGTTCACGGCGGACGCCCCGCGCACGATCTGCGCGTGGTGCACCGTTTCCTGCGTCAGCATCTCTACCCCGGCGAGCGACTTGTCTTTTTGCAGGTCACGCCGCGCTTGCTCGAACGTAACGTACTGCCGCGTGATCACTTTTTCACCGACGGTGCGGTCCGCACGGTCGGCGTCGCGGCGCACACACTCTTCAAGCGGCACATCGAGGACGAGTGCGTACACCGGAACGTATCGTTTGTTCGCGGTTTCGATGATCTGGGCGCGTGCCGACGGCTTCAATGCGGTCGAGTCGACGACGGTAAATCGGCGGTGTTTGAGGCGCAGATCCAGCGTGAAATGGAGCAACGCAAATGCATCTTCGGTGGCATGCTGCGCGGACGCATCATCGGCGACTCGGGCGCGAAACTCATCCGAGGCTAAAACTTCGGTCGGCAGAAAGTGCGTCGCCGCGAACGTAGACTTGCCGGAGCCGGAAGGCCCGACAAGCATGAGCACGGCGACGGGAGGGTAAGTGAGTGTGATCGGTTCCATGATGTTTTTTCACTGTCGGTTGCGGTTCACCAGCGGGATCATCGGTTACATTTCGCGGGTTGGAAGCCGCGAAATTAGCGGTGAATACAGTATCGCTGTCACCCTTCCAAATATAAAACACACCTTGTGAAATCTATTGCCCGACGATTTTCGCCGGAGCGGACAGCGACGTTAGATACAGCGTTTTCGCGATGCCGTATTCCCCGCGTGCTTGCAGGATCGCTGTGATCGCGTCCCGTACCGCACCCTGACCGCCGTCCCGCTTCGTGACGTAATGCGCGGCTTCCATTAGTTCGGCGTCGGCGTTCGCGGGCG
>JACMIS010000655.1 GCA_014381035.1 Armatimonadota bacterium | reverse complement strand
GACGGCGCAGGAACATCCGCCAGTGCTCGTACGTCGGTGAATTGACCGTCGCCATCGGCATCAAAATCCGGCTTAACGAACAGCCCCATCTTTAAAGGGCGTGCCCGATCTCCTTGCCAGGAACTGGCACAGGAATAGGTCATACCGCTTCGCCCTGCGAGCCAGGAGACTTTTCCTTTCGCGTCACTTGGACACTCGAAAATCTGACCGCCGCGCCCGATGCTTTCAAAATCAGCGTTGGTTCCTACTCTGCCGTTTTTGATATATGGGTTTACTACGTTGTCCCAGGTAATTGCATTGTCCCAGTCGCTCCAGAACGGCTGAGTAGGATCTGTACCGAACGCAGCACGGGGATACGTCTCGTCGTAATCCTGGATATACTGCATCAATGCCAAGCCGATTTGCTTCTCATTGCTAAGGCAGGAGGCGGCACGTGCTTTTTCGCGGGCTTGCGCGAATACCGGGAAAAGTATCGCGGCGAGGATCGCGATTATAGCGATCACCACTAATAGCTCGATCAGCGTAAAAGCAGATCGGATCGATTTATTGCGAGTCATGGTTGTTCAGAACCTTCCTTTGGTCATTGTACGCAACGTTCTTTGTGCGTATCTGTTTGTCATTGTACGATACAGTTGAGTCAGGCAGTCCAGGGTGCGGTCGTTCCACGCACCATTAATTTCGGTGTGAAAATACACCGCTCGTCTTCTACTTCCTCATCTTCGATACGAGCAAGTAGAAGTTGTGTTGCTTTGCGACCGATGTCGTTAAGCGGATGATGAACCGTCGTCAACGGCGGATTCGAGTTTTGAGCCACCGGATAGTCGTCGAAACCGACTATGGATAACTCCTGGGGAACAGCAATCCCCATTTCCTGGGCTACTCGCAGGACATGCAATGCCATGTCATCGTTCGTAGCGAAAATCGCTGTAGGCGGCTCGGGTAGTGAGAGGAGCATGCGGGCTGTGCGCTCCGTTTCTGCTCTCCCGAACGAGTCACCAACTAAGTATTCCGGGCGAATCGGATAACCGGATCGCTCAAGTGTCGCTACAAACGCATCACGTCGCTCAAAGACCGCATGCTGGATCGGCGTACCCATCACATGTGCGATCCGTGTATGCCCCAACGACAAAAAATGGTTTGCTACTAAACGTGCTCCCTGGACGTTGTCAATATCTACGTAAGAAACGCCATCAATCGCCGTCGGTGACGACACCACGACCATCGGCACGCCGAACTGCCGTAAACCAGGAACCATATCTGAACCGATGCCAGGAACGATAATCAATGTCCCATCGGTCTGGTTATTGCGGAATCGCGGGGCGGATAGCTCAGCGGACTCCCAAGGTCGCGTATAAAGATGGATATCATATCCTCGGGAAACCGCTTCCGCGAAAACACCCGCCAAAATACCGGTCGCGTAGTTGTTCGTTACGATGCTGGCTTCCACCTGAGCAAACAAGACGCCAAGACTGTTCATTTTACGCTGAACCAGTCCCCGAGCCATCGCATTGGGATGGTAGTTCATTCGGCGCGCCACTTCAGTTACCCGGCGGCGTGTTTCTACGCTAACAGGTCGGGGGCTATTGTTGAGGACGAACGAAACGGTTGTGACCGAAACGCCGCACTCTTTCGCTACATCGCGTATGGTTGCCATTGTAATTATTTGCTCGACAGTGCAAACCGTTTTGCGTTGTTAAACTATAACGCAAAACGTTTTGTTTGTCAAGTTGTATTTTATGTTGATTATCAAAAAAATCAGTGGAAAGTGTTGCCAAAATCTGTCACCGTTCGCTGTCCTGTCATCACAGTGCGTCCTCGTCCCACCCGCGAAAGAGGTGGCCAATCCGATCCGCATCGTGTGATTCGATAACGGCGTAGCAGAGGTCGAGCGCGACAACGAACAGCAGTTGCGCGGCGCGGTCGCTGGGTTGGTCAAGGACGCGCGAAAAGAAGGTGCGCATCACTACTTCGTAAGTTTTAGCCGTCTCCTCGATCACTATCCGTGAGTCGCTACGTAAGGTGAGTGGTATGGAAACATCCAGCGAATCCAAAAACTCACGCACGGTCGCCGGTGATGCGCGGTGCAAATCCTCGCCAAATGCGACCCGTACCCGATGTTTGAACTCTTCTTTGTCCATAGAAAACCGCTAGCACACGAAGCCCTAAACTTATGCCCGAAATATGGTACGCTATTGTATCACCGGTATGAGGAAATACTTCCTGTTGGCTCGCCCGACTCGTTCTTCATGCCGTACTTTTAAAAGCAGGAATGTATGCCGAATTATTATGAAGGCAACCTCGTTGCCACCGATCTTCGTGTCGCGATTATTGTCTCGCGCTGGAACTCTTTTATTACCGAGCGTCTTTTGGACGGCGCACTTGACACGCTGAAACGGCACGGCGCAGATACCGATACGGCGGTCGATGTCGTGCGTGTCCCCGGAACATTCGAGGTCCCTTTGCTGGCGCAACGGCTTTCTTCCTCCAAAAAATACGATGCGGTCATCTGTCTCGGCTGTTTGATTCGCGGCGCGACGCCGCACTTCGATTATATTGCCGGAGAATGTACTAAAGGCATCGCGCAGGCGATGATGGCATCCGGAGTCCCGGTCACGTTCGGTATTTTGACCACGGATAGCATCGAGCAAGCGATAGAGCGTGCCGGTACCAAGGCAGGCAACAAGGGATCGGAAGCCGCCGGAGCCGCAATCGAGATGGCGAACCTGATGAAAGGACTCGGTTAGGCGGTTGGGTCACTGGGTGGTCAGGTTGTTAGGGGGCGTGTGCCGCATCTCCTCCTGTGGCGGACCCACCCAGTGACCCAATTGCCTGACCACCCAACTTATGACTTCCACTTTTCCTTTATTCTCGGCGACGAACCGGTTTCGATTCGGAGCGCACATGCCGACGGCGGGGGGGCTTCACAAAGCCGTGACTGGCGGATATAAGATCGGGTCCGATACAGTTCAGGTTTTTACCGCGTCGCCCCGGCAGTGGAATGCTCCCCCGCTCAAGCCGGAATCTGTGCGTGCGTTCCGCCGCGCTGTGGAGAAAACGGGGTTGTATCCGCTTATCGCGCACGACTCCTATCTGATCAACCTGGCGACGCAGGACCCGGCACTGCTGGAAAAGTCCCGCAATGCGTTCAAACATGAGATGGAGCGTGCCGAAACCCTCGGGCTCGATTATCTGGTCACGCACATGGGAGCGCATACCGGGGCGGGCGAGGAAGCGGGGATGACACAATTGTCGGCGTCGCTGGACTGGTTGCACGAGCAATTACCGGACGTGCGCGTGCGCGTCGCGCTGGAAACCACGGCGGGGCAGGGGACCTGCCTCGGCGGATCGTTCGCCCATTTCGCCCAGATCGTTTCCGGAGTAAAAGAAAAAGAGCGTGTAATGGCATGTCTGGATACGTGCCACATCTTCGTCGCGGGCTACGATTACCGCACGGCAGAGCAAGCGCGGGCGGTGTTAGACGAATTCGACGCGAACGTGGGCATGAACCGTCTCATTTGCATCCACGCGAACGATACGGATAAGAAATGCGGCTCAAGGTCGGACCGGCACACACACATCGGGGACGGGGAGATCGGCTATGCCGGGTTCTCGTCCTTTTTCGAGCGACTCAAGTCGTACCCCAACCTGCCCGATACCGTCGCGGTTGTGGTGGAAACACCGGAAACCGATACCATGGTCGCGGAAAACGTCTATCGCATCAAACGGTTGGGGACGGCATGACAGATATGATCCCCGCCGAAGTCGCAAAAAAGATCGGTCAAGCCATCGCGCTGATCCGGTCCGTTCCTGGCTATGAAGCCGAGTCGCAGACGCTGGCGCAACTGCTGAGCGATGGCAAGATCCGCTATGTACCGACGCTGGAGGATCGCGCGCACGCCGGACTCCTCGGCACGATCACGCTCGGACCGGAACCGTTCGCACCGGGAAGCACGATCCTGGGTCTGGCGGAAACATTGATTCACGAGCGGCATCACCTGACTCAGAACCCGCTGGAAAAAACAGTTTCGTTCTGGACGGGAGTGGCTACCAAGTCGGACGTAATGGCGCGCTATGAAAAACCTGCCTACCAAGCCGCCGCAACGTTTCTTGAACGGTTCCGGCAGGCGTTCCCGGCTCTCGCGGCGGAGTCCGATGCGGAACTGTTCGCGGTGCGCTCTTCCTATGAATCCTCCTACGGCGAAGCACTTTCATGACCGACGCCCTGTAGCCGTTCGGTTTCCCGCTTCCCGCTCGCGGTCAGGTTCCAGACGCCGATCAGGACCAGGAAGGCACCGATTGCCGCCCATGCCGTGAACGGCTCATGTAACAGAGCGACACCGATCAGGGTTCCGACGACCGGTTGCAGAAAAATAAATAGCGTTACGTCCGAAGCGTCCGTGGTTTCGAGCAAACGGAACCAGAGCGGGTAGGCGAGTAGGGTACAGCCTGTTATCAGATACGCAAACGCGCCCCATGCGCCGACAGTGGGATGTGCCGCGCCGTTTGCCAGGGTTTCCCAGAGGGCGAAGGGAGCCAGCAGGAGCGCGCCGAGCAGGAATTCGTAGGTCACGATGGTCATTCCGGAATAATGCTGCGTGAGTCGCTTCACGGTCAGGACCGCGCCCGCCTCGAACAGGAGCGAGAGCACCATCAGGATATTCCCGAGCAGGGGGAAGGTCCCACCCGCCCCGCCGCTTTTCTGAGTGGAAAGCACCACCGTCACCGCCCCGGTCAAGCCGAACACGATCCCGAAAAGACGCGGGACGGTCAATCGCTCCTTCAGAAAAACGACAGCGAGCGCGGCGATCCAGACCGGCTCAGACGCCATAATCAGTGCGGCGGCAGTGCCGGACGAAAGCGCGAGCCCGCCGTAGTTGAAGACGTAGGTTAACCCCATGCCGAGCAAGGCGAGTCGGAAAAATGCGCCGTAATCATCGCGCCGAACCTGCAACGCCGAACGGTTTCGCCAGAGAAGCCATGCCGCCAGAAGAACACCGGCGATGCCAAACCGGAAAAATGCCAGACGGAACGGTCCGAAACCCGGTTCGTCCGGCGTTCCGATGGCGATCTTTCCGGTTACATATGCCCCGCTCCAGAGAAGCGAGCAGAATGTGGCGATCATCGCCGTGCGCGGGGTGAGTGGGGAGTGTTTACGGGTGGTGTGCGACATATTTTTGCGTCAGGGGACCGCTTTCTGCAAAAGATCCCACCGGTTCCCGTATAGGTCGAGGAAGACAGCGACTGTTCCATAGGATTCCCGGCGCGGCTCTTCCACAAAGACTACCCCGCAGGCTATCATCCGGGAGTAGTCGCGCTCGAAATCGTCGGTCTCCAGAAACAGGAAAACGCGCCCGCCCCCTTGGTTCCCGACTGCCGCTGACTGCTCCGGCGTCGTGGCTCGGGCGAGAAGCAATGCCGCGCCTTCACCGCCACCTTTCGGTCCGACGAGCACCCACCGTTTGCCGCCGCCGAGGTCGGTGTCCTGAAGCACATCGAAATCGAGACACCCCACATAAAACGCGATAGCGTCGTCATACTCGCGGACGAGCAAGGCAATCTGAGCAATTTTTTGTTGCGTCAAGGCTTACCTGTGTTCCCCGACCACCGGTCGTATGTGGGAGCGACGTATGCACGCAAACGGCGCAGGAGGGCTTGCGGCTCGGATTCGGCGATCAGCAGGGCGTGGCTTTCCGGACGGACGAAACCTGCCGCGACCGACGTTTTCAGGAACGTAAGCAACCCGTCGTAGAAACCGCTCGTGTTCAGCAGGGCACATGGCTTTTGATGCAGCCCGATCTGGGTCCACGAGAACACCTCGAAAATCTCCTCGAAAGTCCCTAACCCGCCCGGAAGCGCGACAAAGGCATCGGACAACTCCGCCATTTTTGCTTTCCGTTCGTGTAGCGTGTCAACGAGGTGCAGTGCGCTCAGATCGGGGTGCCCGATCTCGCGTGCCATCATCGAATGCGGGAGAACCCCGATAACCTCGCCCCCCGCCGCAAGTGCCGCATCGGCGACGGCACCCATCAACCCGACCGAAGCACCGCCGTAAACGATGCCGATATTGTTCGCGGCGAGCAATCGGGCAAAGGATTCGGCGGCTTCGCGGTAGTCGGGATGCGAACCGAACGAGGAACCGCAGAAGATACAGACCCGGCGCGGGGGCGATAATTCAGGAAGTCTCACACCGTTCATGATACCGTTTGTACGCCGGGTTTTCCGGTGATATACTTTACCCACCGATGGTAGATACGGCGAAACGAACGAACTACGCGGCGCGATTTGTGCCGACCTGGCTTCTGCTCGTTTTATTCACCGCATACACTATCGTCACTCCCGTGGGAGAGCGATGGTTCGACGCGGACGGTTCGGTTTGTGTTGTCGCGGAAATCGGTCAGTGTATACCGCCCGATAATGACCGTGTCTCCTTGACGGACCCTGCATTCCACTCTGATCATGACGATTTCGTCAGGGATGAGGGGTGTACGGATTGCCGCTTTGTATCCTTTAGTGCATTGCGCGGGAGGCAAGACACACCAATCCATCCGTTGATCGCGGACAGCACTGTTGCTGTGCTGGTTTCTGTTACGTATCCGCCGACGCCTGAATTGATGCGATGCACCGGTTTTTGCGCGAATGCCCCGCCTCCAATCCCGAGTCTTCGCAAGCTGAAGGCGACATCCTCCCCCCGCGCACCGCCTGTTTCCTGAGTCGTTACCGCACTGCTGTGCTTCTCGAGTTATTCGAGGAACACCATACGTTATCGTTTCAGGAGAAAAATATGAACTATTTCCCAGCCTACCGCCGCCGTCGAATGACGCGTGCCGGTGGCTTTACACTCATCGAACTGCTCGTCGTCATCGCGATAATCGCCGTGCTCGCGGCGATATTGTTTCCTGTGTTCGCGTCGTCGCGGGAAAAAGGACGACAGACGGCTTGCTTGTCTAACATGAAACAGGTCGGGCTGGCGTTCGCGCAGTACCTTTCCGACTTCGACAGCACCTACCCGACCTGTGACAACGACAAGGCGAAGATTTCCGGCAAGCCCCCGGAACCGGAAACCCCAGAGGCAGATGGTCCCCCGGAACGCGACTGGCATATCGTACTGCAACCGTATATCAAAAATTACGCCGTGTTCCGGTGCCCGTCCGACGATTCGACGATCCCGATAAACCCGGGAAATCCGGATCTGGAAATCAAGAAGGAATACGTGTCGTCTTACACGGTAAATGGCTGGTCGGAATACGACCTGGTAGAATCGGCGGTCACACGTCCCGCGAACTGGATTCTGCTCGCCGAGCGAAACAATAAGGTGCGCGGCCCAAAGACGTGGTGGATGTTTTATTGGTGGACATGGCAGGGGGCAACACCACAGGTCTGGCCCCCGACGGCATCGCCCGATCCCGCACCAAACGCCGCCACCGATCTCGCACTGACCCGCCACTCGCAAACAGCGAACTGGCTGTATGCGGACGGGCACGTGAAATCAGCCAACTTTGCTACCCTCTGGAAACCGGGTACCGAAAACGCGTTCTGGCCCAACCCGCCGAAATAGTTTTCCTTTTTGTCCTCCGCGAGTTGGCACCGTCCGCGGAGGACAAAAGGGAAAATATGGTAGCATAAACACAACATGGCACTTTGGGGTGGACGATTTGAGGGCGAAACCGACGCCCTGGTATTTCAATTTAATCAATCGCTTGGCTTCGACCGGCGATTGTGGCGCGAAGATATTGCGGGTAGTATCGCGCACGCAACGATGCTCGGTCGGCAGGGGATCATTGCATCATCTGAGAGCGATGCACTGGTCGCTGGTCTGGAATCGTTGCGCGATGATTTAGCCAGCGGCGCGGCGACGCTTCCAGAAACGGCGGAGGATATCCACTCGGCGGTGGAAGGGATGCTCAAAGAGCGTATTCATGAGGTCGCGGGCAAACTACATACGGCACGCTCGCGCAATGATCAGATCGCGACCGATATTCGACTCTGGCTCAAAGGCGCGATTGTCGAGTTGCGCGTTGCGGTAACCGAATTAAGGGCGACGCTGGTCGAATCCTCTGAAGCGCAGATGGGCGCGATTTTGCCGGGACGGACCCATCACCAGCACGCGCAACCGATCCTTTTGTCGCATCATTTGCTGGCATATTTCTGGATGCTTTCTCGTGATGATTCTCGTCTCGCCGACTGTTTACGGCGTGGTGACCTGTCACCGCTCGGGGCTGGCGCACTTGCGGGCACCCCTTTTCCGATTGACCGTGAGTTTGTCGCCCGGGAACTGGGCTTCGCGGGGGTCGTGGAAAACTCACTCGATGCCGTAGCCGACCGGGATTTTGCGGTGGAGTTTTGTTCGTGCGTTGCCGTTTTGATGCTACATCTTTCGCGCCTCGCGGAAGAGTTCGTGCTGTGGTCGTCGCCGGAGTTCGGATTCGTCGAGTTGTCCGACGCCGTGACGACGGGTTCCAGCATCATGCCACAAAAGAAGAACCCAGATGTCGCCGAGCTGATTCGTGGCAAGACCGGGCGTGTTTACGGCGACCTGCTGACATTGCTGACGCTGATGAAGGGGTTGGTCCTGACATACAACAAGGACATGCAGGAAGATAAAGAGCCACTTTTCGATGCGTTCGACACATCTCTCATGTGTGTGCGCCTGATGTCGCGGCTTTTTGTCGGGGCAACGTGGAAGACGGAAAATATGGCGCGGGCGTGTCGCGGCGATTTCTCCACCGCGACCGACCTTGCGGACTCTCTGGCGACAGGCGGGGTGCCATTTCGCGAAGCGCACGAAATCATCGGCAAAATCGTCCGGGACTGTCTGGCTAAGGGGAGGGTATTGGAAGACCTCACGCTGACGGACTTGCAAACATTCGATTCACGCTTCACCGATCATGCCCTGCTTGCCGTGCAGCCGGAGGCTTCGGCGGCGGCACGGGGTAGCCGGGGCGGAACTGCCCCCGAATCGGTCCGCCTGCAACTGGAAAAGGCAAAGACGTTGCTTGCGGATGGTTGATAGGGGGCAGGCGACCGGTACGGGTTCCAACTGTGCCCCGTAACCGGTCGCCTGGCACCTAATCAACCTTCTTCGTTCGTTACCTCAAAATAGTGCCGGTGTCCGGTATAATGATGTATGGAAATCACACCGCAAGACCTCGGCGAGAAGTGGCGCAAGGACCTGCTCAAACGCCGTGCGATACGCCGTATTCAGCGAAGCTTGCGTACAGCACCGGGAAGCGATAGTGAATTCGGGATGCACGCGAGGCGTAAGCGGACCCACCGACTCGCCCGTGCGTGGGTCAAGAGCGCGCGCCTACCGAAGAGCGACGCGGAGGCGGTAGGAAGCGAGGTGTCACCGGAAACAGTCGGGCTGTCGCTGCAATCTTTATTTCGCCAGGGACTGGGGGGCGGGGCATTTATCTTCCTCGCTATCTTTGGATGGTTTGCGTTTATACAGGCATCGAATACCCATTCGGCAAGTCAGGATAGTGAATGGATGCTGGTGGGGGCGTTCGGTCTGCCTGTTGCCTGGCTGATGTTCTACACCGTAATCCGTGCCTTCGTATCCCCGCGTCTCGCCGTCCGGGGGATTAACACCGATGCCGTAACCGCCGCCGAGATAGAAGCGTTTTTACCTACGGCGCGGGGCGAACTGGATCGCGCATATCTGAACACCGTTCTGGAGACGCTCCGGCAACCTTTACCGGCTACCGCGGGTCAGGATATACGAACCGCGTTGCGTGCGGTGGGGGATACCATCTCTGTTCTTCCTGGCTCACTGTTAGAACAGGGTGCGGACGATCCGGTAGTACTACGCTTAGCCGCATTGGAAAAGCGGCAACGCGCCGATGCCGAAACGGATTCCGTCTCGCAAACATCGCTTCGGCGACAGGCGGACGCCGATGAAAGACAGGCGCAGATTTTGGAGCACTCCAACACAGCTGCAAAGCGAGCGCGGGCGCGGCATGACGAGACGGTCGGTCAAATCAATACGCTCCGCTCGGTGCTGACGGTGTATGCGTCGCCGGAAAACGCGGCACATCTTGAACAGGGTAGTGTATTACAGGATGCGGTGCGCCGCGTCGCCGGGGAGGCAGTGGCGGCGTCGGCGGCGAAACGAGAGCTGGAAGAGGGTGAAATCATCGCCTTATATGGCTCGCCTCTCCCCGAACCGCAAATACAAACGGTAGGCAGACAAAGCAGTGGAAAGAACCCGCAACCCTCCGGTAAATGGTGGCAAGGAACCAGTGGGAACGGTTGACGGCGTGAATCGAGTAAAACGAGCGTATGGAACTTTATCCGAGCGACTTAGGCAAAAATAGGTACCTGGCACTACTGCGCCGTCGAGCGCTGGCAAGCCTGCAAAACTCAAGTGCGCGAAACGGTGTCGGGTACGCGGCGACTGCGGCGGTGACACTGACGACGGACGAGATCAAACCAAGCAAGCATCCGTTCACGGCATTCTGGACCAACGATTTGCGCGTGCGTGATAGCGACACGCGTGCGAAAGCTGCGACTGTGGCGCAGAGTGGCGGGAACGGGGTCGGCATGACGCTCGCCACGATCTTCTCCGCGACACACCTGACATTGCCGCTGGCGATCTGGGCTGCATACGGGCAGTTACCGGGCGTTTCGGTTTTGCTGGCGGGTGCCTGGGGAGTCGGTGTCTACAGTTTGTGGCGACTGGCACCGCGCAAGTGGCTGGAAAATATGGACAAAACGTCGCTCACGTCGGCGGAGATCGAATCCCTTTTACCGACAGCACGGGGGAATCTGGAGCGACAGTATATTTCGCTCACTCTCGATGTGTTACGCGTGAAAGTGCCGACAGAGTCGGCACGAAAAGAGATTCAATCCTCCCTGTCCGCCCTCGGCGAGGCGGTTTCCGCGCTGCCCGGAGAACCCCCGACGCACGGAGTGACGGCGTCGGTGTACAAGAACACCCTGCTACAGATCGCGCACTTGCGAGATGTGATCGCAACCTTCGACAATGGTTTGAGTGCCGCTATCGGTGCGGGAGCAGTCAACATCGCGTCGTCGTCCATTGACCGACTGGATGCCGAGGCGAACGCACTGGCGATGGCGCACCGTGAATTGGAAGATGAACTGGGCATGTCGCTTTTCGCGACGCTGAACGGCGGACAACAACCGGCGAAAGAAGCGACGGCTCTGCCAACGGTGCCGGAAACGTTGGTGCCGACACCGAAGATACCTGTCGAGGCTCCGGTGCAGATGGTCGGGAACGGCGGGGCGAACAGCGGCAACAAATGGTGGCAAGGGCGAAATGGGTAACCGGGATGGCTTACGAATCGTTCACGCTAGAGTCGCTCATGGAAAAGTTTGCCGTCACTTATGCGCAGAGCAGGGACGACTTCGGAAAAATTCCCGTCTGTGAACCCAGTGACTGGCTCAAAAAAACGCTGGAGGTCCAGGCACCGTTAGTCGCCGGAAAGACCAGTGAAAAGGCGCGTTCGGAACTGCTGGTTTCACCGATTTTGATCGAGGTTCGGGAAATCCGCGAGCAAAAAATCATGGTGTTTTCCGGAATAAAATTCGATGTCGATAAGAAAGCGGGCTTGTTCGGGTACTGTGATTTCCTGGTTACGAAAAAACCTTTCGTGGATATAATCACTGCGCCTGTGATCGTGATCGCGGAAGCAAAAAAGGAAGATTTGAATGCCGGCGTCCCACAGTGCGTCGCCGAAATGATCGCCGCAAATCTGTTTAACGATTCGCGGAAAGAATCGGTACCTGTGATTTATGGAACCGTCACGGATGGGACACGGTGGCGGTTTCTACGACTCGAAAAATCGACATTGACGATTGATTTGCGCGAATATACACTCGCGGAACTACCCCATATTCTCGGTATTTTGGTGTATATGGCTTCTTAAATTATGGCGGAAACAACACTTAATCCAACACCTACGGCGACGGCACCAACCCCGACCGCCGAAGAACAAAAACTACAAGGCATCTCCCGATCACTACTTATCGGCGTCGGGGGAACGGGGCATAAAATCCTCCTTGATGTTCGCGAGAGGCTTTTGCAAAAGTACGATTCGATGGCGAAACTGCCTATCGTGTCGTTTTTGCAGATCGATACCGATTCGCAGGGCTTGTCCGGAAACGCAAACTTTTCCGACGCGGCAAACCTGGATGAATCTGACAAGATTCATGTCACGGTGCATGGGGTGGAGCAGTTGCGTAAATCGCTTCAGGAATACCCACACCTGCGCGATTGGCTCGACCCGAAAACGCTGTCGGGAGACATCCACCAGGGTGCCGGAGCGGTGCGGGCGCGTGGGCGTCTCGCCTTTTTTTGGAATTACGACAAAATCGCCGGTCGTATTCAGGAAGAAGCCAGCGAGATCACCAAAGATTCCTCGAAACAAGCCGCGATGCAAAACGGTTTAGGCGTCTCGAACGACGTTACCGTGTACATCGTCGGGTCACTTCTGGGCGGAACCGGCTCAGGGATGTTTCTGGACGTCGCCTATACCGTGCGCGAATTGATGGGGTCGCAACGGAATCTGGACCTGGTCGGCATCTTCACCCTGCCACCGTCCGGTGTGGCGGTCGCTGCTAACAACATGCCGAACGCTTACGCGGGGCTGCTGGAGTTGAACCATTTCACCGATGTTTCGACCACGTTTCACGCGCAGTACAAGCCCGACCAGTCGGGTATCGGGAACGGCGCTGGCAACCCGAACCCGCCGTTCACCTACTGCTATCTGGTGGACACTTCTTCACCGAAAACCAACCTCGGCAACATTGATAAACTGGTCGGGATGATCGGAAACAGCATCTTTCTGGATCTGACCTCCGAGTTCCAACGCCAGAAAAAGTCGAACCGCGATAACTTCAACCAGTACCTGATCCAGCCGGACGATCTGGGATGCCCGCAGAATTATATGAGCATGGGCTTGTCGGCGATCCACTTCCCGAAAGACAAAGTCATCCGCGCGTGCGCATCGCGCCTGTGTCGCCAGATCGTCGCCCGATGGACCGAGCCGTTGCAGAAAGTATCGAATATCGGCGCGTTCACGGAAGGCGAGTTGAACCGGCTCGGTCTGACGATAGACGAAGTTCAACGACAGATTCAGGTGCTGAACGTCGAGTCCGGAGAGCTGATCCGCGATACGGCGATGGGGCACTGGAACAATACCAACCGGCAGTACGAATCGGCGTACCCCGGTCATAACCGCGTGGTCGAACTGCTGATGGTGAAGCAAAAGGAGCAGGAAGCCAAGTTAGTCGATACCGACCCGAACCCGGATATTCTGGCGAAGGCACGCCCGAATTTAGGCGAGTTTTTGTGGCAGATGCGCGAAAACCTGCGCGTGTTGATTCCCGCGAAGGAGAACGCCTTGCGCGGGTTCATATCCGACTGCGTGAACGACCCCAACCGCCGCCACGGCGTCGCGCGGGCGTTTCTGGACCAAGCCACCGAGCGGTTCCGGGCGTTCGCGGAAAATACCGGCAAGATCCGCGACCAGAACAAAGAGGGGCTCGCCCCGATAGCCGATCAGCGCGACCGGCAACTCGGTGAAATCGCCCGTTTCGCTTCCGACCCGATGCTCAGCCTGATCATGGGCGCGAAAAAGAAAGAGATCGACGAGAAGAAGGACGCCTATCTCGCACAGGCGCGGCGATGGGATGTTTCCATGATCGACATCCGGGCGCAGGACGCGGCGATCTATTTCTATACCGCGATGCTCCCGGTGATTGACCGGCTCAAGGAAGAGATGGACGCCTACATCGAGCGTATGAAGTCTCTTGAAGCGTACTACCGGAGCGAGGAGAACGCCGCGATTGAGTCGGGTGTCAGCGTGAACGGCGATTCGCTCTTCGACCGGGGGCGGCGCGTCGAGAACGAGAACGGTGTGGTGACATATGAGGGCGGCGACATCGAAAACCGTTATGCGGCGTATGTAGGGAACGGTTCCGACCCGTCTAACCCGGCGATCACTACGGCGTCGGCGGATGTTTTGATCGAGCTCGGCACGGCGGGGAATATCTACGGCATCCGGGGGGCGGATTTGAACCGAATCAAACAGGTTTTGACCCACCGTGCCGAGGAGGTTT
>JACMIS010000654.1 GCA_014381035.1 Armatimonadota bacterium | reverse complement strand
CACGCTCGCGCAGTCGCTCGCCCGAAACGGCGGCTCGCTCAACGGCAACGGCGCGACCGGACCCGGTTCGCCTCTCGCTTCCACCCCCAACATCTCCTACATGGGCGCGGCGCAATCGCGCCCCCGCCCGATCACTTCGATTTCCGCGATCTCCCATGAGCGACAGACGACGTTTATCAGCGAGTTCGACCGCGTGCTGGGCGGGGGGGTGGTTGCCGGGTCGCTGGTGCTGATTTGCGGGGAACCCGGTGCTGGCAAGTCAACATTATTAAGCCAGGTAGCGGGGAACCTTGCCAAGGCGTATGGTACGGTACTGTATGTGTCCGGCGAGGAGTCGGCGCAACAGATCAAACTCCGTGCGGAGCGGCTTGGGTCGGAGCATGACGACCTGCTCTTGGCGTCCGAGACCGACGTCGGTCAGATCGCCAGATACATAGACGAACTGCAGCCGAAGTTTTTGATCATAGACTCGATCCAGACGATGCAATCGCCCGACGTGGAATCGTCGCCTGGCACGGTCTCGCAGGTGCGGGCGTCTACGGCGGCACTCGCGGCGATAGCGAAGGGCAGGGGGATACCGGTCTTTCTCGTCGGGCACGTCACCAAGGAAGGTTCGCTCGCCGGTCCCCGCGTACTGGAGCACATGGTGGATACCGTGCTGTACTTCGAGGGAGACCGTCACCTGACATTCCGCGTTTTACGCGCCGTCAAAAACCGCTTCGGCTCGACCGATGAACTGGGCATCTTCGAAATGCGTGAAGAGGGACTGGTCGGTGTCGAGAACCCTTCCGAACTGTTTTTAGCTGAGCGTCCACAGATGCAACCGGGCTCCACAGTGACAGCGACCATCGAGGGTACGCGCCCGCTTCTGGTCGAGATACAGGCACTCGTCGCCCCCTCCTATCTGGGATCGCCGCGCCGCACCACCAACGGCGTGTCGCGAGACCGGGTGTCCATGATTCTTGCGGTTCTGGAAAAGCGGGTCGGTCTGTCGCTCGCCAATCAGGACGTGTACATCAACGTCGCGGGGGGCATCAAGATCGAGGAACCGGCGGCAGACCTCGCGATTGCGCTCGCGATTGCCTCCAACTTCAAGGAAATGCCGGTTGACCCGAAAGCGGTCTTCCTCGGCGAGATCGGCTTATCCGGCGAGGTGCGCGGTTGTTCGCAGATAGACAAGCGGCTCAAGGAGGCGGCACGTCTCGGCTTCGACATGGCACTGATCCCCGGCAAAAACGTCGGGCGGGACGCCAAAGGCTCCGGAATCGCTTTTCTGGGCGTGGATGCTCTGCGCGAAGCCGTGGATAAATCGCTGATCAGTCCAAGCGGCGTGTAACGTAGACGCGTGATGGTTACTCCCCGGTTTTCATTGCGGAAAACCGGGGATTTCCAGTCTTGTACTACTTCTTACGACGACGTGCGGCGACCGTACCGATCACCGGCAGGGCGACACAGAGCAGCGCGAGTGTGTTCGCCTCCGGCACCGTGACGGCGCTACTCACGACGATATTGTCCAAAAATATGCTGTTGAGAAAACCGTCACTACTCCCGCTGGAGAGTCGGATACTATGGATGCCCAGTGCGCTAAAAGAAATGGTGCTGGTGGTGAACTCGGAGGTGATGTTGCCGGGGAGCGAAGCGAACGAGTTGCCTAAAAATGCCCCCGTCAGACCCGGACCGTTGAACGCGGAAAGTACCAGGCTATCTGTATCTTCGCCATAATCGCCGAAATCGAGTGACACGTCTGTTACGCCTGTCGAGAAGTTGAGTAAGATCTCGCCATTACTCGTGAAGAAGGGGTCAAAACTGACGTTGCCGTAAGACGGCGGCTTTTCGATTTGATCACCCGTGTTGGAGACGAGGTCGAACCGCTGGTTGCCGACGCGGGTAATGCTGACGCTTGTTGTCGGACCTGTCAACAGGAGCGATGTGAATGCACCGGGGCGGGGCGGGTCCGGGTCCGCAAGTGGTTGCGTCGGGGGCGAATACGTCGGAGGAAGTGACTCGAAGTCGAATACATCCGCCTGCGCGGCGGGGATACCCGTTATCATGACTGCGAGAGTGATTGCACAAAGAGATAGTTTTGAAAAAAGCATCGTAACGACTTTCCTGAGGGGGAGATTCCTTGCCGCATCGGATTCACGTGACACTGACCGGGTTCGACCGAACAACCGATACCGAGGTGAGTTAATCAAGGCGACAACAGATTCCTTCTTTGCCTTCTCGCAGGGCTGCTCCGTGAATCGGGAGGTTCGTTCAATCCGGTTTGTGTTCCCGTAGTTGCGCCTCGGCAAGGCGGATCAGTTCACGGTGCAGGGCGGCTAACTGGTCGGAAAGTGCGGTCAACACCTGCTCGGCTTCAAGCAACTCGCCGTTCATCTTCGCCGACACATCCTGTGAGAAATCCGCATTGGCGATGCGGGTGATGTGGTGGAACATGGCTCGTAAATTGTTTGTCAGACTGACCGACATCGTGTTGACGTTGACAACAAGATCGCGCCAGGTCCCAACGGCTCCGGGCACTTCTATCTGTCCGCCCAGGCGACCTTGCGTGCCGATGTCGCGGGATAAATAGGTTAATTCCCCCGCGAGTTGGTTCATCTGATGCACATGCGCGTTGAATATTTGTGCCGTTTCGTTATCCGTGGGGTCATCACACAACGGCAACTGCGCAGTAAGGTCTCCCTGGTGGAGACGCTTCATCGCATCGAGAATTTGCTCCTGGCTAAGCCGGGGTGTCGCGGAGTCAGATGGCAAGGACATCAAAATGCTTCCTTCGAGCGGTTCGTATGAATATGGCACAGTTTACCCGCATTCACCCGTTTTGTTTCGTTCCGGCGAACGCCTAACCACCTCCCCTGGAAAAGAGAAATGTTAGCAAAACCGATACCTGTCTTCTGCAAGAAATCGGATTTGCGTGTTGACACGCCCGGCGAAGCATGTTATTCTATTGCAGACCTGGATAGTCGGAGATAATAAGTGTCGCCGATACTTAATATACGGCGTCCGTGTATACTCCGTTTTTGAATAACAAAGGTAACCCATGCGACTCACAAAATCCGCTTTCACTCTGATCGAACTGCTCGTTGTCATCGCTATCATTGCGATCCTCGCCGCCATACTTTTCCCGGTTTTTGCCCAGGCTCGAAGCAAAGCCCGCCAAACTTCCTGTTTGTCGAACGAGCGACAGATCAGCCTCGGGTTCCTGCAATACTTTCAGGATTACGACGAGATGTTTCCCCACGTGAAGGGCACCTCCCCGTGGACAACTTCCGGTGTCGAACCGTACATGAAGAGCAAAGCCCTTCTGCGATGCCCGGATGATAACAGCATCGGATGGGACGCAGTCCCCCCCGCTACGCCGCGTGTGACCTCGTATAATCTCAACGGCTATCTCGCACCGGGCAACTCCAATGTGACGCACGGCGGGAATTTTCCGGAGTTGGCGTCTATATCAAACCCGGCGAAACTCATTTTTCTTGCCGAGTCGGCGGAAATGCGTACCGATGGAGTGACGCCATTTACGGGGAGCTATTTTCATGCCCATGTCTGGAATCCGCCTGTTTCGACCAGCCACTGGGTTGTCGCTAAAAACCTGCCCGACGACATCATCACGGATCGCCATGCGGGTGGATTCAACGCCGCATATCTGGATGGACACTGCAAATGGGCGAAGTGGAGCCAGGTCTGGTTCCGCGACGATTCCGTCAATCCGCCGCTGAAGGGCAATTTCGACCCGCGCCAGAAATAAGAAATCAGAGTGAAGAAGAATACTTTCTATTCGGTGTCCGGAGCACTCATTGGGGGGTTGGTTTTCTGCGTTCCGGTGGCGGCACAAGCCCGTCAGTCCGGCGAACCGGCACGCGTTCCCGATGCCCCGCGTCCCGTTCGGGTCCCTTTATTGCAGTCTGCGCTCGACAAGAACAAGGATGGGGAGTTGTCCCCGGAAGAGATTGCGACGGCCACGGCAAGTCTGTTATTGCTCGACAAAAATAAAGATGGCAGGTTGAGCGGCGAGGAACTCCGCCCGCCCCCACCGCCGGTCGGACCCACGGTTGAGGAGATGGTCGCCCGCTTCATGGAGTTCGATAGCAATGGGAACGGTGTCCTTACTAAGGACGAACTGCCCGACCAACTCGCCGCTATATTCAAGCAAGCAGACGCCAACCGCGACAAAAGTCTGACGGCTGGTGAACTGACCGTTCTCGTGAAAAAACAGGAAGCCGAAGCGAAAGCCCGCGCCGCAAGTCAACCGGTGCCGCCCGCTACCACGGTCGGCAAAAATGCAGGGCGACCGACACGTGTGCCGCTCTTGCAAGCCGCGCTCGATACGGATAGCGATGGGGAGATTGTCAGCAGTGAGATGGTGAGTTCCGCCGTCAACCTGCTGACTCTGGACAAGAATAAAGATGGCTGGTTGAACGTGGGCGAACTGCGCCCCGCGCCGATTGAGGGCGCGAAACCTGACGCTCCACCCGCCCCACCGACAGCCTTATGATCCGCCCTTTCGCCGCAGGTGTGTG
>JACMIS010000653.1 GCA_014381035.1 Armatimonadota bacterium | reverse complement strand
CGGCAAAAGCAGTTGTACTCCGATGAAGTGTTGGGCAACTTCGACCTGGACCTGCCGGAACAACGGTTCGATACCGAAGCCGTCTGGTATCCGATCCCGATGGAGTTAGTGACCCGGCTGGAAGCGAACGGGCTGGATCTGGCGGGTGGCGTTCACGCGCTGGAACACGCCTCGATCTCGCTTCTCCCTTTGTTCGCTCTGTGTGACCGTAACGACATCGGCGGCGTTTCGACGCCGTACCATCAGCAGGTCGGCGGACCCGCCATCTTCGTCCACGACGCGCACCCCGGCGGCGTCGGCATCGCCGAAACCGGCTACCGTCAAATCGAAGAATGGCTATCCGCGACAAAGACGCTTTTGGAAGAATGCCCCTGCGAATCCGGCTGCCCGTCCTGCATCCAGTCCCCGAAATGCGGCAATAACAACGAGCCCTTGGACAAGGCGGCGGCGCGTATGATTTTGCGATACCTGACGAAAGGATAAAGCGATGCCATGCGCGAGTTCGTGATTGATGGCAACCGGTTCGCCACGCTGTCCGAGTTTTTCGCGGAAATAGACGGTGTTTTTGCGTTAGAGACGGAGAGTTGGGGACACAATCTCGACGCGTTCAACGATATTCTGTCCTGGTTCGGCGAAGAGGGCTCCTACCGGATTGTGTGGAGGAACGCGGACTTGTCCGAAGTTCGGTTGGGATACGACGAAACCGTGGCATGGCTCACAGAGCGGATGAGGAACGCACACCCCTCGAATCGCCTTCATATAGCAGAGCGTCTCGCGGACGCGGAACGGCGAACCGGCGAGACGTTGTTCGACCAAATCGTCGAAATCATCCGACAAAACCGGGGCGATGCGGAACTCTTGTTGGAATAACGACGATCAAATGGGAGCAGCATGGGGTCGCGTTTCGAGCGGGAAGAAACAGTAAAAACAGCGTCTATTGCTTGACCGTGGCAACAAACTGCGATATAGTAATGCTCGTCGTTCCCCAAAACGATAGCTTCAGGCGGTTGGCTCAGGGGTAGAGCGCTTCCTTGACACGGAAGAGGTCATGGGTTCAAATCCCGTACTGCCTATATAAACGCTACCAAGTAGTCTCACTATTTGGTAGCGTTTTTCTTTATTAGGATACCGTTACCTACCAGCAAGGAGGAGTTTTCCACGGTGTTGGTGAATTCCAGACGTATCTCTCAATCACCCCTTCTGAAAGGTTGCTTAATGCCGCAAAAATCGCCGTTTTCCGCCCTCGCAACGATGCTTCCTCTTTTTAGTGCGTTTATTTTAGGTTCTACCCTCGCAGCAACGCCCGCTGCTCATGCCCGGCAAACCGCTCCTGTCGCGTCGCCGACGCCGACGCCCCTTTCGGCACCGGCTACGGATGCCACGAGTGATCCGCTCGCCCGCATCCGGGACGAGGGAATCAACCGTTCCCGGGTCATGGAGACGATTTCGTACCTGTCCGATGTGATCGGACCGCGCCTGACCAATTCACCCGGTATGAAGCGTGCCAATCTATGGACCGCGAGCAAGTTGACCGAATGGGGACTCGCGAACGCCCATCAGGAGGCGTGGGGACCGTTCGGGCGCGGCTGGTCGCTCCAGAAATTTTCCGCGCAGGTATTGGGGGCGACACCTTTCCCGCTCATCGCCTATCCGAAGGCATGGTCACCGGGCATTAAAGGAACTCTGACCGCTCCGGTCGTTTATTTTAACCCCACGACAGAGGCGGCTCTGGCGTCCTACAAAGGCAAACTGAAGGGTGCTATCGTGCTTAACGGGACCATGCGCGAGCTACCCGCTCACTTCGCCCCGCAGGCGCAACGCTATTCAGACGAAGAACTATTAAAACTGGCGCAGGCATCAAAACCGGAACCAGGGGCGCGGCGACAGGGAGGATCGCAGGCAACACCGACGCAACGCGCCGCCACAGAGTTCGCCGCCCGCCGGACGCAGTTTCTGTACGACGAAGGGGCGGCGGTGCTGATCGATGCGGGGCGGAACGGTGACGACGGCACGGTCTACGTCCAGTCCGCCACGGTCCCGCAGCCCCTGCCGACGCCGCAGCCTGAAGCCCAGCAACCTGCCGCGCCCGGCACCCGTCCCGTCCCACCACGGCGGGTGACCGCATGGAGCAAAGAAGCCCAAAAGAAAAAGATTATCCCTCAGCTGGTCATCGCAAGCGAGCAATATAACCGGCTGGCGCGGATGACACTGGCAGGTGAGCCGGTCAAGATGGCGGTAGACCTTCAGGTGAAGTTTCATGATGATGACCTGATGGGGTACAACACCGTCGCGGAGATTCCGGGCACGGACAAAAAGGACGAAGTCGTAATGTGCGGCGCACATATGGACTCCTGGCACACCGGCACGGGCGCGACGGATAATGCGGCGGGCAGTGCCGTGTGCATGGAAGCGGTCCGCATCCTCAAGGCACTCAACCTGCCATTACGTCGCACCGTGCGGGTCGCACTGTGGAGCGGCGAGGAGCAGGGGTTGTATGGCTCCGAGGCGTATGTCACTCAGCATTTCGGCACGATGGAGCGGGGCGTTTTGAAGTCGAAACCGGAACAGGCAAAGATTTCGGCATACTTCAACCTGGACAACGGGACCGGCAAGGTACGCGGGGTGTACGCCCAGAGCAACGACGGAATCATGCCGATTTTTGCCGACTGGCTCAAGCCGTTCGGCGATCTGGGTGCGACTACGGTCACCATCCGTAACACCGGCGGCACAGATCACACTTCGTTCGACTCGGTCAACATTCCCGGATTCCAGTTCATCCAAGACGAGATCGAGTACGACACGCGCACCCACCACTCGAACATGGATGTGTTCGACCGTATCCAGGCAGACGACATGAAACAGGCGTCCGTCCTCATGGCGGCGTTCCTGTATAACGCGGCGCAGCGTGACGAACTGCTCCCGCGCAAGCCGATTCCCGCCCCGCCCGCGCAGACGGCACCGTCGAACTGAAACAATCAGGGAAACGTTCGAACGCCCGGCGCATCTATTGCGTCGGGCGCATTGACCACGCGAAAAAGTTCGGTATCCACAGTCACACATTTAACCAAGGTGTGCCGAGGCGGGAATGAGTAGCCCTATTCCCGGAGCGTGTTATTTAAAGAGAAAACTCCGGTTTGTCGCCCTATATAGCGGGTATACACTGAAGTACCACATCGGACGGGGAGACACCGATCAATGACGATTCGGAACGAACACATTATTTACACGGAGGAACAGGTTCGGAATTTGGTGATATTTATCATCCCGGACGACGATCCGGAGGGTCCCCATCTCGCGCAAAACGCCGACACGGGGGAGATAGCCGCCTTCGTGCGCCAATCCTTCGCCACGGACGATGAAAAGATGATCCGACAGGATCTGGACATCCTTCGTTTCAACTGGCTGGAAGTCCTCGGATACGATTATAAGGAGTTGGACTTCGAAACGTGATGCCGCCCGTAATGGCTCCCGCTTGGGAAGCCATTACGGTGCGGCATCACGTTTATTTTTGCACGGTCTTTACCGGTGCCGCCGTCAGGTCGAACGCGAAGACGCGGGCGGCGGACGCACTGATCTGCTTGCCCTCGGTCAGGCGCAATGTTTTCCCCGCCACGTCTGCCGGGAGCGGGAAGAAGAAGCGGATGCGTGCCTCCTCGCCCGCTGCCAACTCGCCGTCCGTCGTTTCGTCACGGGTCGGCTTGAGGAGTGCCTGCGTGTACGCCACCTTTTCACCGTCCGCGTCGCGCAGATCCGGGATGAAATCGCTCCATACGTACCGCTGGGCGGACGCCGTCCGGTTCTTGATCGTGAAGATCGCGGTCAGGAATCGCTTCCCTTCGCCCGCTTCCCGCTTGATCAGCGGACCGGCGACATACGCGATCTCGTCCAGACGCGTGTCGAAAACGCCGGTCGGGTAGAAGACCCCCGCTTGTGCCGGGACTTCCTTGAGCGCGGTCGCCCCCGTAGTGTCGGCGGGGTCGCCGTAGCCTGCGGGTAGCGGTGTCACTTTGCCGCGCAGATCGTAGCGGATTACCGGGGCACCTTTCTCGCGCTCCACGATCAGTTTCGGGACGACGCCCTCCGCCGGCACCATGATCGCGGCACTGACATCTAGCTTTTGCGCCGGTTTGAGTTGGATCGACAGCGGTTGCACTTCCCCTTCACGGACGACCGCCTGAATAAAATTGTGGTTCGTATCTTTGGCGTCCACGCCAGTGAACAGGATGTCCGCCCAGTAATAGCGCTGCTCCTGAGGCAACGGGTTGTGTATCGTGTAGTGCAGGACGAGCAACTTTTCGTTCGCCTTGGGCACCCAGGTGTTTGTACCAACGGTCACCGGCACCACGGAGTAATCGGCACTCTTTAGTGTGAAATTGATCGGCATGGATTTGCCTATCGTGTAAGTAGTGCCGAGCTTCCCGAAGTCGCCGGGCAATTGCGTGGTTCCCAGCACGACGGTACCGGTCGGTTTGGCTGTTTTTTGGACGGTGGGTTTCGGCTTCACTGTCCCCGGCTTTTTCCCACTCGACTGTGCGTGAGCCGGTCCCACCGACAAAGCGGTTTGCAGGAGCAACACTACGGTACTGGCAATGAGTAACTGATTTTTCATAAGTTTCTTTCTAAAAGGCTACCCCCCTTTCATCAGAATGAATGGAGGTTTCTACCAGATTTTATCCTACTTGCCCGGGAGGAGCATTTCGATCCCGTGTTTCGCGGTGAGTGCCATGAATTTCGCCGCCAGTACGGGGTCTGCCATCGCCTCTTGTGGGACAACCCCTTGCGCTGCCATCGCCAGCCCGAACGACTGGAAATTGTCACCGGGCGTGAACCAGATCAGCACCTTTGCGCCCTCAGCACTGGTGCAACGCCACGTATGGGCGATGTTTCGTGGTGCAAACACGGTATCGCCCGGTCCCGCTTCGACGGTTTGCTCGCCAATCCCGAACTCGATTTGTCCGGAAAGGACAACGAACGTCTCGTCCTCGATGCGGTGGACGTGCGGTGGCACCCCGGCGTTGAAGTCGGCGTCTATTTCCACCAACATAAAAACGCCTTCGGTGTGGTCGGCACTTACTCTAATATGGGCACGGTGGTCGCCGAGATCGGCGAAGTGACCGGCTCCGGCACGAACAAATAAAGGCGATTGCGCTACTGGGTTCAAAATATGTACTCCTCGAAAACAAAGGGATTCGGGGGCTTCCCGGATGGCGCACCCGTCTCCGTTCCGGGGAGGCAAGGCGCGAATGATACGCGGTTTGGATTTGCTTATCGTTTGCTTTCAAGAAGGTTATACAGAGCTATCGTAAACAATTCGTTACACAATCGTAACAGAATCGGGTGGCGCGAAAAAGTGTAAAAAGTTATTGTGCAGTCAGGACGACCTGTTTTGTCGGTGTAAGCACACGCAGGAGGGCGGCGAGTTCTTGCCACGTTCGGGAACGTCCCTCCTTTCGGGCGTCGCTCAAAGCCGTCGCGCCCAGATTGACTCGGAGTGTTTGTAGTACGTCCGTGTATTCGTCCTCTTCCTGCGGGGTGAGCGGGATGCCGACGGAATCGCGCAATGCCTCGGACGCTCCGAAGAGTTGTGCCGCTTCGCGTTCGCGGTGCCCCCGTGCGGCAAGCAATGCGCCGATCTCCAGAGCATAGGCGGTGTAACGCTTGTTGCCGTCGCTTCCCAGAAGCAGGACGGCTTCGTCCAGATAGGTAGCGACGGCTTCGGTGTCGCCGCGCCGTAGCATCATCTTCGCTTGATTGAGGCGGACCCGCATCGCACCGTTGCGATTCTGCATTTGCTGGTGGATGGCGTAACTCTCGCCATAATACGCTTCGGTGGCATTCCAGTCGCCCGACTCGGCGGTGATGACCCCGAGTGCTTCCAGAGTCGCCGCCAAGCCGGCACGGTCATTCAACTCGCGCCGGATAGCGAGACTACGCTCCAGAAAGGCACACGCACGCAGGACATCATTTTGCCGCGCGGCGACGACGCCGATATTGTGCAGGGTAGTCGCGGCAAAAAGGGTGTCGTTTATCTGTTCCGTGAGGGCGAGGCATTCCTCGTAGAAGTCACGCGAGCGGTCGAGATCGGTCCGTTCCTCGCAAAGTGCGCCCAGTCCGGCCAGAACACGTGTCAGACCGCGCTTGTTGTCCGTCTCGCCGTAAATCGCGCGTGCGTTGTTTAGCAGTGCTTCTGCATGGTCGTACTCGCCGCGATGCTTGTGGATGATTGCCAACCGCCCCATCGCGCTGGCAACATGGGAGCGGTCCCCCTCGCGCTCAAAGATCGGCATACACTTCTCGAAATACGACTGCGCGGAGACGAGGTCGCCCTGTTGTCCGGCTAACCCACCCGCGGCGAGTAGCGCACGCGCGCGGAGCAAATCGGGCGCGTTCTCGCCGCCCCCCAACGCCGCGTCCAGACGCTGTCGCCCTTCGGCGAGATGACCGCGCACGAGCCAGAATTTGAACAAGGCTATCGCCAGGCGCAAACTTCCCTCCACGTCGTTTGCTCGCGCGAAGGTTTCGAACGCAACACGGATATTTCCTTGCTCCGCGTCCATACGCGTCAGCCAATGTTGTTGCTCGTTCCCGTCCCACTGCGCCGTCTCGGCAAGATGAAGGTAGTAAGCAGCGTGACATAAGGCGAACCGTTCCCGCTCGGCAGGAGGAAGTTGTTCCTCGGCAAACTCGCGCAGGGTTTCCAGCATCCGAAACCGCATGCCATCCCCGCCCGACTCCTCGGATACGATCACGGATCGCTCGCGCAACTCCGCGAGCAGTGTCATTGCGTCCGGTGTTTGTGTCACCGACTCTGCCGCCTCCATGTCCCATCCGCCTCGAAACACGGAAAGCCGCGCCCAGAACGCTTGTAACGAAGCCGCGAGCAACTCCCAACTCCATTCCACGGCGGCACGGAGCGTCGCGTGTCGTCCGGGCGCACCGCGCCGCCGCCCGATCAGCAGATCAAATCGGTTTTCCAGTTTCGCCATCACTTGGGTCGGGGTCAGGGTTTGCGACCAGCCTGCCGCCAATTCCAGCGCAAGCGGGACGCCTTCGAGCCGTGTACAAAGCATCGCAATAGCATCGGCGTTACGCGGCGTGATCTGAAAATCGGGACGTGCGGTTTGGGCGCGTTGCACAAACAACTGCACGCTGGCGAACTCCAGCAACCTTTCCGGCGTCCCCGGATGAAGCGGCGTCGGGAGCGGCACCACTGCGAACTCGCGCTCACCGTCCAGCATCAATCGGCGACGGGACGTGGTCAGACAGGTCAGGCGGGGGACACGCTCGAGCAGACGATGTACGTATTCTTCCGCGACGCCGCTCTGTGTCTCCATCAACTGCTCTAAATTATCCAGCACCAGGAGGACCGGGTTGCCGCCAGCGTTCAATGTTCCCACGGTCCGGTCGAACGGTGAACTCTTCGTGGCAGGCGGGAGCGACAGTGTGTCCGCGACAGCATCAGCAATGTGCTCGGCATCGCGCAGATCGGCGAGCGGTACAAACCAGACCCCACCGGCGAAACGATCCGCAACCTGCCGGACGACCTCGATGGCAAGACGGGTTTTTCCGCTCCCACCAAACCCGGTCAACGTGACAAGCCGGGTCTCGCTTTCGCACAGTAGTCTTCCCAGCGCGATCAGTTCGTCCTCGCGCCCGAAAAAACCGCTCAAGGGAAGCGGTAAAGACCGTCGCGCAATCGGCAACTCGGAAAGTAGCGGATTCTCTACCACAGCAGGGGGAAGCAACGGGGCGACCTCCGACGCAGTCATTACGGGACGCTCGACTGGTTGCAACAATGCCTGCAACGCCGGGGACGGTTTCGCGCCTAACTGTTCTTCCAACACCGCGGTCAGTTCCTCGAACTGCCGGTGCGCCGCGGACGTCTGCCCCGACGCCATCAGGGCGCGTATTACGTATGCGTGCGCATCCTCGGCGAGCGGGTCCTCGCCAACGGCGCGGCGGGCATGGGCAAGGGCTTCATTCCAACTGCCGATTCCGGCATACTGCGCCGCCAATTCTATCAACGTTCTGGATAACGTTTCCCCGAGGCGATTACGCTCCTGGAGTGCCCAGGGTTCGTAAAAGCCGGGCAGAAGCGGTCCCCGATAGAGGGCGACCGCTTCCGCCCGGAGTCGTATTTTATCGGGCGTTGTTGCCGCCCGGTTCGCGGCGACAATCGCTCGGTCAAAGCGGATCGCGTCCACGCCTACCGACGCCGCGTTTAAATACACTTCGAAATGCCCCCGCGTGACCAAAACCGACCCTGCCTCCACCGACGCGGGCGGTTCGATCTGTCGCCGTAGTGACGAAAGGGCAGAGCGTAGGTTGGCACGGGCGGCTTCAGGGTCTATGTCGGGCCAGAACAGGTCCGCCAGTTCCTCCCGGGAGTGCGCTCTCTGAATATGGAGTGCGAGATAGGCAAGCAACGCGCCCGTTTTCTGCGTCCGGAATCGGGTAACGACTTCATTACCAACTTCGATACGTAATCCGCCCAGCAGATATATGCAGCAAGGAAGTGCCGCGTCCATAGCGATTCGATCCTTCAAGCCATCATTTCCTCCGACAGGACGCGCATTCCTTTTTTGGGAATATTTTCTTTTGTTTGTTCCATATTAAAGTGATCTGTGTCTATTTGACGGTTGGCTTTATCCCACAAACGGCGGCGAGGCGGTCGCATGGAGAGTGTATACTCGGAAATCTTCCCACCGGACCCCGCTCGCCTCGCTCCAGAAAAACAGCCGACTACCGCCGTCTTTTCCAACACGCCCCAGAACGCACCGACGGTTGTCCATACAAACATCGGCGATGTCGCCCTGTACGATAATCTCGAGATCGAACGGTTCGCATAACCCTGCAACGTTGTACAATGTTGCCTCTCCGCCGAGCACAACCCGTTTCTGGTACGGATAGAACCGCAGTTGGACGGACCGCTCGAAGTTCCCGGTGCCGCGCAAGCCGATACCGAACGTTGTCGCGCCGCTCTCCGGCACAACACGCACGCACAGCCGGAAATCAGACGGAAGATCGTCCAACGCGACTACGGCTTGCGGCAGGTGTCGGGGCAGGAAAATCGTCTCTGGATCTGCCGTACCCCCCAGCGTCAATACGGTCACGCTTGGAGAAATAGGCGTTGTATACGATGTCATTTCTCCGACGAAACGGGTTCCAAGTGTGCCGTCCTCATGCCGGACCAGTTCGCGAAACACCGCGTTACCGCCCCATTGCCACGCTCCGTCCGCCGTCTCGCCCGCGCGCCAAGGTATCCAGCCCACCCCGATACGACGGTCGTCGCCCCAGGACGCGGTTTTGATGACCGCGTTCCACGGCGTATCCAACGTGTCCACCGGCGGGCGTAGCCATTCACTGTCCGGCGAACGCGCCATCCGGTAGTGCGTTTGCAATCCCAGACCGAACAGAAGGTAATACCACTCGCCCCAATGAAAAAGGTCAGGGCATTCGGGAACAGATTTATAACCGGGCTCACCGCCTGGGACAAGAAACGGCGCATCGTCCGGCATCCAATGCCGCAGGTCATGGGACCAGTAACGGAGTAGTGTACCGCCTCGCTCGAACAACGCAGGTGCCTCGTGGTTCGCTGTCACAAGCAGGTGAAACACTCCGTCATCGCCCCGCCAGACGAACGGGTCGCGAAAGTCTATAGGCGCATACCCCGGCGGGGGCAGAAGAAGTGGCACTGTGTCGGTCGGCTTCACGAAGTGGACCCCATCCGCACTCCGGGCGACCCGCACCTGCTGGGTACGGTCGCGCTGACGGGTCGCGTAGAAGGCGTAAAATTCACCCTTATCGTAAATCACGGAACCAGTACAGATCGAGCCTTCCCACGATTCGGTAATCGGTAAGGCAAGCGGGTGATGCGTCCAATGTAGCAAATCAACGGACGATGTATGCGCCCACTGATGCCCACCTAACCCGCCAAGTGCTTGATGGTGCCCCTCATCCAACAAATAGTAGAGATGAAATCGCCCGCAATGGCTGAAGGGCATGCAATCGCCAACAAACTGATTTCCGCCAGGTCTGAAATACTGCATTGTTTTGTTTGTTTGTCCTTCGCGGACGGCGCCAACGCATCGTTGGATCG
>JACMIS010000083.1 GCA_014381035.1 Armatimonadota bacterium | reverse complement strand
CACCCTACGATGCCAACGGTGTACCACTGCGCACAAACCCGAACTTTGTCGGATTGTTGAATAGCGTTGGTGTGCCGAGTCCCACACAGATGGAACCGCTCCCGCCAATGCCGCGCTTGCCGGTCGCACCGGGACTGCTGTATTACGGCGACCGACCGATCCAATAGAACACTCGCTTTCGCGGGGCGACGATTCGCCCCGCCTGACGCTTAAAAGACGAAAAACGCTTATGCTAACCGTGCGTAACAATAAACAATTTTTAGGACGCGTCGCTACCGTGACGCTTGCCGTGGTACCGTTTGCGATGGGGTCCGCGCTACTGATCTCGCCCCGCGAGGCGAAAGCCGAGGCGGTGACGTATTCCACCAGCAAACGCACTTACAGGGTCGGAATCCTTCTGATTGACTCCACCGCCGATGCGGACCTCAACGGATCGATCAGTCCCGCGGAAGCCGCTCTCGGACCGGAAAATCCGGACCCGCACCTTTTCTACATCGCGGATCAGCGCACCGATCTCAAGCCGAGTGGCTGGGAGTTGGACAATCCGCTCGCCCCCTCGACGGTGACGACCAGTGTTTTTACGCGCTGGTCTGCCCCGGGCGGGCGCGACCCCGGTCACCCCTATGCCGTCGGGCAAAAAGTGACCAAAGACATGGCGGCGTACTGGGAAGTCTCCCTGACCAAAGCCACGGAATCGGAACTGCTTCAATTCGATGTGCTGTTCATCACCAACCACCGCGAAGTACGGATGTCACCCCAGGACCGGGAAAAACTGCGCAAAGTCGTGGATGCGGGCGGGGTCGTCTGGCTCGATGACTGCGGAGGAATGCGTTTTCGCCCCGAAGGACGATTCTTCCTGGAAGAGTTGCAATTTCGTGGTACCGCTTCCGGATTGGGTGCTGGCGGCGGTCCCGCGTTATATCAGCCGACACATCCGCTTCTCAATTCGCCCTACACGATGTCCTACAACGACATCCTGACTCTGGGCGATAAAGGGTACGGCAACTACTTCCTGTCATCGTTCACGCCGACTGCGGCGGGAGTGAATGATGTCGTGCTGACGGGACCCAACAAGGAAACACTGACGACTATCATTGGGAATCGTGCGGGAACCGATACGTTGCTACCCGCGCCGGACAATGCGTTGCCGTATATTTCCGCTGGTGTATACGGCTCCGGTTCGGTGATTGTGACCTCCGCCGACATCGGTTGCGGCGTGAACGACTATTCGGGCGGAACCAACATCGGCGTCGGTGGCAACAGCGGGGCATACGCTGGAAAGAACCTGGCTGCGGCTAACTCCGAGGATTTGAAGGTCCTGTATAACGCGAGTGCGTGGGGCGGTTCAAACAACACGGTGCGCCGCAACAACCGCCGCACCGCGTCCTCGACCTCCGCCGTGAGTGCGCCGCTCAACCCCGCGTTCGACTTTCAGAACGTGCCAGTGGCGGTGGACCGCGTTGATTCCCGATCCGCACCGCTCATCTCACAGGGCATCATGTATGTCAGCGGAGTGTCCGGCGGGGTCGCCACCGTTCGCGCCTACGACACGATTCCGAACCGCGATTTCGACAACGATGGTAACTACGACGACGGACTTCCCGACCTGATCGCCGGAACCCCGTATGACGAGATATGGCGCTGGACGGGACCTGCCGCAGGACCCGCGACACAACCCTCGGCTCCGGTGCTGGCAACGGTAACGCAGGGGGGGGCATCGGGTGACCTCATACTCGTCACTTTGGGGAATGGGACACTGGTCGCCCTGAACGCGCGACCGCTGGATCCCGCAACGCGCCGAATTTTACCGACGACAGCGGTCAACGGCGTAAATGCTCCGATAGTGGCGGGACCTTACGTTGCTGCGACAAACAACGTCGCGCCGTCGCCGGTTTTCTTCAACAACAAAATCTATGTCGTGGAATCTAACGGCGGTGTACGCTGCATCAGTGGCGGCAATATAGCCACGACCCTGTGGAATTCGACCACATTTACCTTGGCGTATCAGCCGACGGGTACGCCGACGCTCGGGTTGAATCGCCTCGTGGTCAACAAAGTCCGTGACCCGAACCAACCTTTGCGCGAGAACACGATTGCGCAAAACACCAACGAGTCCACGAACGATGTGATGCTCTATGTGCCGGTTCTCGATGGTAGTGACGGTTCGGCGAAGGTTCTCCCGTACTGGCTGGGTAGTCGTGGGGAAGGCACCAAAGACTTCACGACGGTTTCACCATCGACTACCACGATGCGGTTGCGACCGGCGTCTACAAACATTGACCAGTACTTTATCTCCAAGGGCGGTGGCGGTTTTATAGACCCTACCAGTACGCTTTCCCTGTATGCCGACGTCACTGTAGGCGGAGTGACTTACACCCGTGAGGAAAACTTCGCTGCCGGTCGTGCCGTCTATCCCGTTACTGATGTATTTTTCACCAGTCAGGGGTACCCGGCGAATGCATGGACGGTCACTTTCCAGGATGCGGCGTTAAACACCAACTTCTACAGCGGTCTCTTGAATGTGGCATACACGGGTGATCTCGCTTTGTCTAGCCCGACCAGAGCTCTCGCGGTAGCCAGTTATGATCTGGTCTACATCCCCATCACACCAGCTGGAACCGCACCGCCGTATCTGACAACGAGTCCGGGACACCGCAACATCGGACCGCTTACGATCCCGCGAGGTTCCGAATTGGATACGGTGGCACTCGCGCCGAATGATCTGCTCCTGTACAGCGCGAATCAAATACCTCAAGGTGGGGTTCCTGATGACCGGATCGGTGCCGTCTTTGCCATGCAGGAGCGTGAGTTCTCGCTGTCGTCCAGCCGGTTGCGATGGCGATACCTGCTCCATGAGCTTGACGCGAACGTGCAGGTGGGCAATGTATCGGTTCCCGAGTTGCCCTCGCTACGGAACCGCCTGGTGTTTACCAATCCGTACGAAGTCGCGGACATGTTGCCTCCCGCAACGCCGTATGAAAAACTCACAAAGATCAAAACCGTCGGTTCTCCGATCACTACGAACGATGGGATGACCTATGTCCTCGCTTCGGCGACATCGGTGGCGAATGGAAACAACATTGTAACAGTGCTGATGGCGTTCCAGACAGTACCCCAGATCACGCTTGACCTCGGGGTACCTGTGGATAGCGGTTCGTCGGT
>JACMIS010000652.1 GCA_014381035.1 Armatimonadota bacterium | reverse complement strand
GACTCCCCTGTGTTTTTCGCTGCCCGCTTTCCTGGTTGAATCCGCCGCCAATACATCATCATCGCCAACGTGCGCTACGCAAGGAGCAGACAGTACATCTATGGAAGCGGAAAGCCGGGACCTCCTCACCGTTGAACAGGCCGCCAATTATCTTCAACTCTCCCAATCGAGTATCCGCTCCTATATCCGGCAGGGCAAACTGCGAGCGTTCCGTGTGGCTGGCAAGCGCAAGGTACTGATTCCCCGAGAAGAACTCCTGAAACTCCTCGAACCCGCCCGCGGCGACTTCGACGGTCCCGACGTTAAGTAGGTGGTTGGGTGGTTGGGTCGTTACTCCTACGGTTAGGATGCCGACGTAGCAACCGTAAGAACCCAACCACCCAACCACCCAACCCAATGTCCCTTGTTGACGAATACCGCGAAGCGAGCCGCTACCGGGAACTGTTCGATAATCTGGTCGAGCGGGAACTACAGGTACGTTACAAGAACTCCCGCGTTGGTGTCATCTGGTCGCTTGCTAACCCCATTGTTCGTGCGCTCACTTTGTATATAGTCTTCGTCGTCGTGTTGCAGTACGATATTGACAACTACTCCGCATACATCCTGACTGCGTTCTTTCCCTGGACATACTTCCTGACCGGAATTCTCGATGCGGGTGAGTCGGTCTCGAAGCAGATGCCGTTGGTTCGTAAGGTATACTTCCCCCGTGAGCTGTTGCCTCTTGCCACTACGGTCGCCAACTTACGGCACTTTTTGCTGTCGCTGGGTGTTCTGGCAGTCTACGTCATTTATCTATACGTCCGCGCCGCGTTTGACAATGACCCCGCGACCCCGGCGTTGCCGCCCTGGACGATACTCCTGTTGCCAGTGCTGGTCGCGATGCAAACCCTGCTAATCGGTGGGATCGCGCTGTACATATCCGCGCTGAACGTGTTCTTTGAGGATGTGAAGTTCTTGACCGCCGTCGTCCTGGACTTGCTATTTTACGCGGTGCCGATCATCTATTTTGCGGAGCAAGTGCAAAACACACCGATGTTAGAACCCGCCGTCCGCTCCGTGGTTTATTATGCTTTCCTGCTCAACCCGATGGCGGTAATTCTTATCTGCTACCGCTCGTTCCTGTTGTCGCCGCAACTTGCACCGCTCGGCTTCGGTTCCACGGAGACGATTACAGTGAATACCGGAGTGCCTTGGTGGTCGTTCGTTTGGTGTGCGATCGTGTGCGTCGCCGTGTTCCTCGGCGGCTACCGATTCTTCAATTCACGCAAATGGCGATTCGTCGAGCAACAGTAAAACTGGTGATACCTTACGAGTGGGGCAGGCGTCGGGTGTTGGTCACCGTATGGGAGAATATGCATCACATCCGGCTTGCCGCCGAGCGAGATCTACTATGACTATCCCGGCATGTTGAGTACCCTCTTTCCCGCCGATGTGGGGGCGGATCGAACCGCCGTCGTTCAAGATTTTCGGCCCACCTGCGGTGCTCGGTTTGCTTGGTGCTCTCGATTCGCGGAAGTAGCAAGGGCTAATTCGGATCGCGCGAAGCCTCTCGTAGTCTCAGCAAATGATTTCGTTAGAAACGGGCGGAGAACTGCAAGCGGGCTTCGCGTTCGCCCCATGTGTTGCGCCCGAATCCGCCCGCGAGGTGCAACCCCTTCACATTGTCCCGGAAAAGGGTGGTTTTGATAGCCAGAGCGTTGCTGCCAATTTGCCGGTCGGCAAGCAACCCGCGCACCGCCGGTTGGGCATACCGAAGCAGAAGGCGAGGCCAATCGCGTTCAACGCGGCGGAGCACCGTTCGTAGGTTCGGTTTCGCCCGTCGCTTGTTGCCTTCCGTCAGAGGGATTAGGGAAGCGACATCTTGCTCATACTCGTACTCGGCTTCGGTCGAGAAAAGTGCGGGAGAATCTATTTGGATAGTGTCCAGACTCTGTGCGCCGACGCGTGTTGCCGCCGCGCAGAATAGAAAGCCAACCGCCCCGATTATTTGTAAAACACTCCTGCCGCTCATCGTGAATCCCCTAACACCATCATTGTGCCATGAACGCGGCAACTTATATCGTGGTGTTTTGTTTCCTGCTGTGTGCAATATGCAACACTTGTACCCGGAGTGCGAGAAGACGAATCGGCGAACAGCAGCGCAAGGAGTGAGATTACAAAAGTTGTCTTGCCCACTCCACTATCTTCGCGGAAGCCGCGAGGTGCAAGTTGGCGGACGCAATATCGTAGATTTGGGCGGGAACCCCTTCGGCGTGTTCGGGGTTCCGCGACGATAAAAACTCGAAGTTGAGCTCCCCAGCGGCGTTCATGATTTCGAGTGGGGCGGAAAGCTCATTGGCGAACGTGATCAGGTTGTGACCACGCGGATTCTTGTTGCGTTTGTGCAGGATGGCCGATTTCAACGCCTTCTCCGCCGCCTGTTGCGCGAAGAAGACGGAGGCATAGTATATCCCGGCGTCGCGCAGAGTCAATGCCGTAGTGGCATCTGCTTTTGCTTGCGCCCAGTTATCGCGCACTAACCGCTTCAGTGCCGATACGTTATCCGGTGCATTTCCTCCCGCTTCCAATAGATGTTCCGCCTTCCTGTTCGTACCTACGTTGTATCAAACCGATTCGCCCCGCGTCAAGATGAGACCCGTTACCTTTCTTTTCCCCATCAAAGCCCTTGGGAAACAGTTTGCAAGCCATCCCGGCGAACTATCTTTTTCTGAGGGGAAGATGGGCAGTGACAATCCGGGCGACGTTGGCGATGAGCGCGGCGCGTTCCTTCGGCGAACGACGTGACTCGGCAACGAATACCGCGACACCGACGCGCTGTCCATCTGGCGTAGTCAGGACACCGACATCGTTGGTCGCCACTGTGATGCCTTTATAGGTGCTGCTGGTTCCTGTCTTGTGCGCGAGAGTCCAACCTTGCGCAGTGCCCGCCTTCAACCGGTCGGGACCGGTGGCGGTGCGTCGCATAACAGAAAGCAAGTGTTGTGTCGAGCCGGACGACAATATTTTCCCGGCGGCGATCCGGTACAGGAACGATGCCATACCCGCCGGGGTCGCCGTATCGCGCGGGTCTCGTAAATAGGCTTGAAATGATCTGTCACGAGCCGCGACGGGGACCGCCTTTATCGCCCGCTCCAGTTTGTCGGCGTCTACATATTCCGGTGGCCATGTTAAGCCGACGATTTCGGTTTGTAAATGCCGCTCATCGCGATCTACTCGCATCCCGCTCCCGCCATTACGGGCGAGGAATGCCTGGATCGCCGCTGCTCCCCCAACACGCGCAAACAGAATGTCGGTCGCCGCGCTATCACTGTCTACTACGGCGCGGAACACAAGGTCGCCAAGTGTCGTGCGGTAGCCGTTCTTCGTCACGAGATCCGCGAGCGGTTGCATATACAGGCTCAGGTCTTCACGTCGCACCAGCACCGGCTCATCGAGACGCCACCCGCGCCGGTCCACGCCGTCCATCATTGT
>JACMIS010000651.1 GCA_014381035.1 Armatimonadota bacterium | reverse complement strand
TCAGAGGGCGACCGTCGAGACGCAAGGAAACCAGCGCGTCCGGTGACATCGCCACCCAGACATCGCGGGATGAATCACCGCCCAGATTGATGTTGTATTGCGCCGTTGCGGGTGCGTTATCCGGTCGCGCATCCACCCGCAGGACGCGCCCTCCGCTGGCACCGGGCTTTTCACTCGCTTCATCGAAACTATGGGCACCGCCCGTCGGTATTTCCGCATCCTGCCAGTAATAACGACGTCTATCCGCCCGCAACTCTTCTAAATAAGCGAGTGTCTCACTCAGTCCGGGATAGGGGTTTTCCTTAAAATAACGAATGCTGTTTAAATTCATCGCGTATCTGCCAGCATCCTCTGCCTTGGCTGTTTTCGCGGCTTTAATCAACAGCTCCGCTTCCGCACGTGCTTCCGGATATGCCTCTTGTGGGACGGGAATAATAGGATAATTGAGCACCCGGATCGGCTCCGGTCCTATGGTCAGAAAAAGGGTCTGTTTTTTGAGTTCGCCCTGTGCGTTCGCGCTCCAGGCGACACGGCTCGCGCTTTTATCACTGGTCGCCGTTTTGGGAACGTTGATGCTGATGCGGCGGGTTTCCGTTGGGTTCCAGAGATAGTAAACCATTCCCGCGCCCGGTTCCTCGATCCCATATGCCCGCCCGGTCACGCCGAAATAGTAGAACTGTCCGGCACGACTGGTCGGTAGCCACCAGCCACCTCCCGTAGAAAGCAGGGTCGGAGATAGTCCGGGCAACTCGCGGCGCGGGTAAAATACGGCGGATGGTGCCTGACTCGCGCCGGAACTTTCGAGTCTCGTGCGCATACCGGTCGTGTCCAAAATCGTCGCATAATCGCGCAACCAGTCCAACTGCTCGGGCACGGTGGATAAGTCGAACGCGGTCCGGGACGGTGCGGCGACGCGCACTCCGGTAACGAATAATCCCTTCGCGCCGGACTCGCGGAGCCAGTCGAAACTACCCGTCAACGATACCTTGCTGTCGTAGCCGACACCTTCCTTGCCGCCGCCGAGATACGGTGAGTCCGCGGTACCCAGCACCGGGAGCCAAACCGTTTTGGGCGACTCCGAGGCTTGCGCGAACGTATACGCCGCCGAACGCGTCGCAAGATCCGAACCGCGACCGTAGGCGACGATCCCCATACCATCGAACCCATGCGTAGGCGGGAGCGAGGCGAACAGTTCGTTCCAACCGCCCCCGCTGCCGTTCCGATAAACCACGGGAACATCCGCGACCGTGCGCTTGAGGGTCACCGCCAGATCGTTCATATACCCCCGCACCGATTCTGCCTTGAACGCCGCGAGATCCGCCCAGAACTCAGATCGTACCGATTGCGCACGTAACAACCCTTTGGTGCCGGTGTGGTAAAAGTGAGAAACGCCCTTGCCGCCGCTCCAGAGGGGAATCAATTTCGCTGCCTCCTCGAACGAGGCTATTGTCGGGTCCATGATCCCCCATGATGTAATGAGATTTGGCATGTTACGATACTTCTTGCCAATATACGACGCCCATTCGGCGCGGAATGCATCGGACGAGGGGATAAAGCGGGAAAAGGTGTCGGTCAGTGCCGTGTTCGTCGGCAACGGATCACATAGAAAGCGGAAGCCTTTCCCGAAGCGAACCCCGGAAAATGCGGTGATCACCGTGTCACGATACGCGTCGAAACCGTCCCAAAGGTTACGCATCCCGAGGTCGCCGCCAACCGCCGCGTTCCCCGGCGTATAGACCCGTTCCGGGACGAGTAAAGCCACGGTCTGTCGCGATGAATCGTTCCCGGACGAATCGCTACTCGCCTTCGCAGAAACGCGCAACGTGTCCCCGTCCAGAGTGGCTTCTCCTTGTTCGCGAATATCCCCGCCACTCGTTCCCACGACGAAATAAACTCCGGAAACCGAATCGGGGATTGTGAAGCGTAGATTGCCGCCCCCGGAAGGCACTACCTGACGGAAAGCACCGGGGCGTACCACATAACCGATCAATGGCTCACGCGGACCGTCGTTCAAGGAAACGCCATACATGAAGCCGTTCGCGTCCAGATAATCCACCAACCGCTGGAGATTCTCGCGCTTGACCGTGGTGATCCCCCCTTGCGCGGGCTGGACGTAAATATCGGTGACGCCATGGGTTTTGAGAAGGTTTAGCGCGGCGACATCGCTATCGTAGTCGGCATCGGTCGCGGCCGCACTCCAGGACTTGGCTTGAAACATCCCGCCCACCGGTACGAAAGGTTTATCGTCCCAAACGAGCGTGTGCGCCGCATTGACATACCAGCGGTGTACCGCACCGTCTTTGTCGGTGTAGGAGCCCTGCGAGCGAACCGCGATCTGTGCGTGCGCCGTACCCATGGTCAGAGCGACGACGAAAGGAAGAAAGAATGAAAGACGTTTTAGCATAAGAATGGTATAGAAGTCCTGATGCCATTTGACGGCACGGAATTATATCGTCTATGACTCCTTGACGCCGTTGTCACCTTCACGTTATTCTAAGTCAACTGTTTTTGCGAAAGCAAACGAAAGGAAATGAGGCAAGCCGATGACTTGCCCGGTAGTTCAACGATGGAACGTTTTCTGGCATTGGATATGGGCGCGGAGTCGGGGCGAGGCGTCGTCGGCACGGTGGATGCACACCATGAGACGGTTTCGCTGGAAGAGGTCCACCGATTCCCGACCGGCGCGATCCGTCTCGGCAATTCGTTGCACTGGGACTTGCCCCGCATCGTTTCCGAAATGGGGACGATCATCGCCAAGGCAAGCGAGGAAGGTAAACTATCCGCGATTGGCACCGACACCTGGGGGGTTGACTATGGACTGCTGGATAAAGCCGGGAATCTCATTGGTTTGCCGCGCCATTATCGAGACCGCCGCCACAATGTCGAGCAGATAAATCGTGCCTATACGAAAGTCTCGCGGGAGACGGTATTCGCGCGGAGCGGACTGCAAACGATGCCGATCAACACGCTGTTCCAACTCGCCGCTGCCGCCGAGCAGACCCCACGGCTACTGGACGCCGCCGATACGCTCCTGATGATCCCGGACCTGCTTTACTACTATTTGACCGGAACCGCGCAGAGTGAATACACCATCGCCAGTACCTCGCAAATGTACGATTCGGTCGCGGATGGTTGGGCGACGGAACTCCTGGAACC
>JACMIS010000650.1 GCA_014381035.1 Armatimonadota bacterium | reverse complement strand
TCGCTGGTGATTTCGATATTCGCCCACTTAGCGGTCGGCGCGTCGAAAACGCTGAACACCGGGCGGTCGTGGCTGTCCCAGGGGCTGGAAATGACCGTGGTCGGAATGCTCGGCGGCGCACTCGCCTACGGGTTTGGAAAACTGTTTGAAGCGTGGACCGGGGTTCACACTGTCCCTTAAAACGCAATCGGCGGAAAGGTAAAGAGGCAACGCGGCAACGTCGCCTCTTTACAGGATAAGCGTGATAAAACGCCGTTCTACCCGAACGTATTTTATCACGCCTCCTTTCCGTGGGTCGGTATGCCGTATCCTCGGCTACCGCGAATCGAAAGGAAATGCGCGAATCAATGTTATCGTTTTACCGGGTCGGTGCTATCGCACTGGCGACTTTTTGTTGGGGATTACCGGCGTTCGCACAGGGCAAACTCCCCCCCGAGCCTGCGGCGGACCCGCGAGCCGAACCGCTCGTAACGGACCGCCCCGATTTTACGGAAAGCGCGTTGACAATACCAAGGGGTTTATCGCAAGCGGAGTTCGGCGCGACCTTCGCCGAGTCGGGCGGCGACGACGAGAACGGTTTCGGGGAACTGCTCCTGCGGATCGGTTTGAACCGGCGGACGGAACTGCGGGTCGGCGTGCCGACTTATCTGACGACGCGGGCGGCGGAGAGCGGGCGTTCGTCCGGTTTCGCGGACGCGTCACTCGGATTCAAGTTCAGCCTGGCGAGCGCGGGCGACCGGCTCGGTTTGCGGCAGTTCGACGTTGGGTTGATCGTGGCGACGACTCTGACGACGGGTTCACGGTCCTACCGTGGGGAGTATTTGCAACCGGGGGCGAAACTGCTTCTGGCGTCGGCACTGACGGAGAAGATAGCCGTTTCCGCGAATCTGAATTACGACTATGTCAGCGAGACGGGCGAGCAGTTCGGCGAGGTGTCGAGTAGCCTGTCGTTCGGGTTCGCGCTCAGTGATCGGACCGGGGCATACCTGGAATACTTCGGCTTCTACCCGGAGGGCGAAGGGCGCGACGACTCGAATTTTTTGAACGCGGGTACTACCTACCTGCTCAGTAACGACTTGCAGCTGGACGCCCGAGTCGGCAAAGGGTTGAGCACCAACCGGGACGATTACTTCGTCGGCGCGGGTGCGTCGGTGCGCTTTTGAATAAGATACGAAGAAAGACACTATGACACGAAAAGGTTTCTTGGTTTTATCGGTCGCGGTTCTGGGCGGTCTGGCGCAGGCTGGCTGCCCGAGTACGGGCGGCGGCAACGGTCCGGCGACTACTGATCTGTCGGGGCGCGTGATCAAAGTGGCGGCGACCATCGGCATGATCGGTGACACCGTCAAGAATATCGGCGGGGACCGCGTGGAGGTAACGTCGCTGATGGGTCCGGGCGTGGACCCACACCTGTACAAGGCGACGGCGGGCGATGTCGGAACGCTACAACAGGCGGATGCGATCTTTTACGGCGGCTTGGAATTAGAGGGGCGTATGACGGACCTATTCGTCAAGATGGCACGCGATAAACTGACCGTTCCGGTCGCTTCCAGCATTGACGAAAGCCTGCTCCGCGAGCCGAAGGAGTTTCAGGGCAAGTACGACCCACATATCTGGTTCGACGTGACACTATGGAAAAAAGCGACCGAGGTTATCCGCGACGAACTGGCGAAACTCGATCCCAAAAGCACAGATCTGTATACGAAAAATGCCGAAACCTATCTCGCGAAGTTAGACGAGTTGCACCAATACACCAAAACCGCAATCGCCAGGATTCCCGCCCCGCAACGCGTTTTGATCACTGCGCACGACGCCTTCGGCTACTTCGGCAAGCAGTACGGCATGGAAGTCCGCGGGTTACAAGGCACAAGCACAGCTACAGAAGCAGGCGCGGGCGACGTGCAACGGCTCGCCGCCTTTATCGCGGAGCGCAAAATCCGGGCGATCTTTGTCGAGTCCAGCGTCCCGAAAGCGACCATTGAAGCGGTGCAAAAAGCGGTTCGTTCGCGCGGCTTCAATGTCGTCATCGGCGGGCAGCTCTATTCCGACGCGATGGGACCGGACGGCACGGACGAAGGCACCTATCTCGGGATGGTGCGTCATAACGTCGACACCATTGTGAAAGCGTTATCATGAAGACGAACGAACTGTCGTCTTCCCCTACCCAAGGAACCGCGCTTCCCGTCGCCATCCGCGACCTGACGGTCGCTTACGAAGACAAGCCGGTGCTGTGGGACGTGGATCTCGACATCCCGCCCGCCTCGCTCACGGCGATCATCGGACCGAACGGCGCGGGGAAGTCCACGCTCATCAAGGCGTCTCTGGGATTGGTACCGCTCGCGGCGGGCAGTGTTTCCATTTTTGGCGAACCCTACGGTCAGCAGCGGCGACTGGTCGGTTACGTGCCGCAACGCGGTAGCGTGGATTGGGACTTCCCGACGGATGTTTTAGACGTGGTGATGATGGGATTGTACGCACAGATCGGTTGGATCAAACGTCCGGGTCGCGCCGAGCGGGAGACCGCGCTGGAGTGTTTGGAAAAGGTCGGCATGGCGTCGTTCGCCAAGCGACAGATCAGTCAGCTTTCCGGGGGGCAACAACAGCGCGTTTTTCTGGCGCGGGCACTGGCGCAGAACACGCCTCTATACTTTATGGATGAACCGTTCGCCGGGGTGGATGCGACTACCGAGCGTGCCATCATTGCCATTCTGCAAACGTTACGTGCCGAGGGAAAAACCGTGGTCGTCGTGCATCACGACTTACAGACCGCGCCGGAGTATTTCGACCATGTCGCTCTGCTCAATGTCCGTCTCGTCGCGAGCGGTCCGATGGCGACGACATTCACCCAGGAGAATCTCCACCGCACCTACGGCGGAAAGATCGCCTTTTTGAAGGATTGATGTTATGGATTTGCTACGCGATTTACTCTTCGATTATACGCTCCGCAACGTCGCCCTCGGCTCCGCCATTTTAGGGATTGTCAGCGGCGTATTGGGGTGTTTCGCGGTGTTACGTCGGCAGGGTCTTGTTGGCGACGCCCTTGCCCATGCCGCGCTGCCGGGTGTTTGTCTTGCCTTCTTGTTGACGGGAAGCAAGACGCCGATTGTGCTGATGGCGGGCGCGGCGGTGACCGGATGGATCGGCATGTTGATCCTGCTCCGCATCGTTCGTCATACACGTATCGACAGCAACTCGGCACTGGGAACGGTTCTCACGGTATTTTTCGGGTTCGGGGTTGTATTGTTGACCGTGATTCAGAAGAGCCGAAACGCGGGGCAGGCGGGTCTCGACAAGTTCCTGTTCGGGCAAGCCGCCGCGCTTACCCAGGAACAGGTGACGACGATGGCGATTCTCGGCGGTATCGCGCTACTGGTCGTCCTCGCACTTTTCAAAGAGTTTAAGTTGCTTTCATTTGACCCGGAGTTCGCGCAAAGCCTCTCGCTACCGACGCGCGGCTTGGACTTGTTGCTGACCGGGCTTCTCGTGATCGCGGTAGTGATCGGGCTGAACACCGTCGGTGTCGTGCTGATGTCGGCACTGCTGGTCGCACCCGCCGCCGCCGCCCGACAATGGACCAACTCGCTGAGCCGGATGATCGGTTATTCCGCCTTGTTCGGAGCCGGATCGGGTGTGGCGGGTGCGCTGATCAGCGTCAGTCAGTCGCGCCTGCCGACCGGTCCGGTGATTGTTTTGAGCGCGACCGTGATCGTGATTATTTCTGTGTTGTTCGGCTCGGCACGCGGCTTGGTCTGGGAATGGGTACGCCAGTCGAGAAACCGCCGGGGATTACAGGCTCCCCCACCCGTTTCTCCGGCTCTGACGTCGCCCGCACAGGAGACCGCATGAACACCAATCTCATTATCGCGCTGGTCGCGGTACTAACGACCAGCGCGTGTGCGTTGGCGGGAGTGTTTCTCGTTCTCCGCCGCATGGCGATGATGGCGGACGCCATCAGTCACGCCGTTTTGCCCGGTCTGGTCGCGGGATTCGTACTCGCACACATGGCGAAGTTAGAACGTGGGGGCGAACTGCTCGCAAGTTTCGCCGGAGCCGTTGTCGCCGGTCTGCTCACGGTTTTTCTTGTCGAAACGCTGACCAAGTCGCGACGCGTCAAAGAAGACGCGGCAATTGGCGTGGTGTTCCCCGCCCTGTTCGCCCTCGGCGTGTTCGTCATCTCCAAATATCTAGCGAATGTGCATATCGACACCGACGCCGTGTTGTTCGGCGAGATCGCTTTCACGCCGTTCGATACGCTGGTCATTGGCGAGCGTGATTTCGGACCGCAAGCCCTGTGGACTCTGGGCGGATTGACGCTATTGAACGGTGGATTTCTCGCACTGTTCTACAAGGAACTGAAGCTTTCGACGTTCGACCCCGGACTCGCCGCCGCGCTCGGTTTCGCCCCGGTCCTGTTGCATTACACCCTGATGAGCATGGTCGCAGTCACTACGGTCGGCGCGTTCAATGCCGTCGGCGCGATCCTCGCCGTCGCACTGATCATCGTCCCGCCCGTGACCGCCTCGCTTCTGACGCGGCGACTGCCGATCCTGATTCTGCTTTCCCTCATTGTCGGAGCGACGGGTGCGTTGCTCGGGTTATGGCTCGCGCTTCGGTGGAACGTTTCCATTAGCGGGATGATCGCGACGATGCAAGGTGTTCTGTTCGGTACGACATTACTGCTGGCACCGGAGCAGGGATTAGTGGCTCAGGCGGTTCGCCGCCACAAGCAGCGGCGGCGTTTCGCGGCGGAAACGCTTGTCGTGCACCTGGCGACTCATGAAGGTACCGATTCCGAAGGGGTAGAAAGCGAACGGCTCCATCTCCATAGCGACCTTCTTTGGACACCGGATTATGCAAACGAAGCGATTGTCATGGCGCGAAACGCGGGCTGGATCACGGAGCATAGTGGTAACTTACGGCTGACCGACGGAGGTCGCGAAAGGGCTACCGAGGTTGCCACCCGATAAATTGACCTGGTTTGGATTCAATTGATGGACCGGTGCGAGTTCACCCTATGCTACCGCGCCCGATGCACCGATAAAAGAAGGAGATGCCGTTCGATTCGGCGAAACTTTCGAGTGCCAGAAATTTCCTAAAAAACGAAGGAGCGGCGAAAACCGCCGAAGTTGAAAAAGCGATGTCCCATACCTTTAAATCGTTTATAGTTGTAGCAACTGTTGTTGCCATCGGCGCGACATCCCCCCTGACGGCTTTCTCCGCACCGAAACCGGACGCGCCGAACGTGACGGCAACGGTTGCCAAGCCCAAACCGGTCATGGTCGTCAAGCCGAAAAAAGCGACGCGAAAAACCACGGTGATCATCCGGCGAGCGGATCGCGCCGAACCCATCGGTCTCAAGGTGGTCGTGATTGACGAGCCGAATCTCCAAGAAGGGACGATCAGCGTCGTCACCGAGAAAGACGAATTCGCCACCATCGCTACGGGGATGGGGACGCGGATCGCCCGTGGTTATCAGTTGGCGGGTTTGAACAATATTCACGCGGGTTACACCCTGCGCTGTCAGGGTGCCTGGGATCAAGATGGGTTTCAGTATCAAGCCAGCCGTATCTCGCTGGGTGAGACGAAACGAGACACGGATGTGATCGCGCGTGTCAATGCGGCGTGTGAGAACATCGGCAAAGCACGCAAAGGAGGCGGCTTCGGTAAATCGCTCGTCGCAATGATTCCCCGGTCGCCGACTTCGCAGGGTGTCAGTGTCGGAGGGCAACCGTATTCAGCACCCTCTTCGGCGGTAACCGCACCGATTCCGGCGGACCTCGTCGCTCCACAGGGCGGCAACAACGCTCCGGAGACTCCTCCCGCCACCCCTGCCTCGCCGGTTGACCCCGCGCTACTCCCGGCACCGACGCCCGCCCAGCCGACTCCTGCCGCGCCACAAACCATTCCGCCCATGCCGCAAGGACAGCCGAAGTAACTAATAAAATAGCCATGCGGTAAAATATCCGCATGGCTACACGACCGACCGAAGGACAACCCGCCCCTTCCTTTTCGCTACCAACCAACACCGGCGACGCACCGGTTACGCTTTCCGATTACCGCGAC
>JACMIS010000649.1 GCA_014381035.1 Armatimonadota bacterium | reverse complement strand
GAAAAGTTTTTTTCAGGGGTTTCACCCACCGGTAGAAGCCGTTCGGCTTCTACCGGTGGGTGAAACCCCTGAAAAGAAAAAACCCGGCGAGTGCCCGCCGGGTTTTCATCGTGGTTTATACGTTTCTATTTCTCGTCGTAGATGACTTTCGCCAGCACGTCACCTACCGAGCGTAGCGAGTCGGGCGAGCACTGGCTTACGTTGTCATCCAGCGTGTGCCACGGGCCGTAATCAAAGTCAATCAGATCAATGGCTTTGATACCGACCGCTTGGAGCGGAAGGTGGTCGTCGGAGATGGTGTATTTTACCGTATTCTGGAAGCTGCGTATATTCAGTGAAGACGCCGCGTTCCACACCTTGTCGTTGATTTCCGGGGCGAAGCTCTCGCTCGACTGCTCGCGGTATATTTGCAAGCTCTTGTCGCCGATCATGTCGATCAGGATCGCGTAGGTGGGCTTCGGTAGCGGCAGGGATTTTGCCCATGCCTTCGCGCCGAGGTACATCTCCTCCTCGCCCGGTCCGTAATCCTCGCCGTCGAAAAACACGATCTGGACCCCGCAAGTCGGCGGTTTTTCTTTCAGTACGCGTGCCAGTTCCAGCAGGGCGGCGACGCCGCTCGCGCCGTCGTTCGCGCCGGGGATCGCCTGTTTCTGTTTCGCCGGGTCAATCTCCTGATCGGCGGTCGGGCGCGTGTCGTAGTGCGCGCACAGCAACACCTGCGTTTTCGCCTCCGGATTGATGTGCGCGTAAACGTTGCTCATGGTCAGCGTCTTGTCGCCCGGCTTCGCCGTAAAATCGTGCCGCTTCGCCGTAACGCCGGACGCTTCGGTCAACGTTTTTACCAGCCAGTCCCGCATCTTCGGGTAGCCCTCGGAGCCGGAATAGCGCGGTCCGAAATCCACCTGTGTTTTCAAGTCAGCGAAAGAGCGCGTCTTGTCGAAGTTGTAGGTCGCCGCCGGTGTCGCGGCAGGAGCCACACTCGCAACCGGTGGTATCGGCAGATTCGCGCTTCCCCCGGCGGCATTAGAACACCCGGCGACCAGCACGGCGGACGCGGCAAGAAATGTGCAAAATGTTTTCGGCAACGACATGGTTCCTATTATACGGTGCGCGGTGACGTTTTGTTGGCAACGAATCGAAACGAATTAAAAAGACGCTACGCCGTTTCTACACCGCGCCTGAACCATTTCCTCCCAATACCCAAAATCCAGAAGATGACACCTATTCCTACCAAAAACCATGTTCCCGGTTCCGGCGCGGCGACGATGTCGTTCGGATTTTTCGCTTTGGCGGATTTCTTCGCGGTTTCCTTGGTGCCGTCGTCGAGTCCGTGTTTCTTGTAGTCTTCACGGGTTTCCAGCACCACCGCTCCCGAAAGCGGCGTCACCAATCGCATACCCGCCACCATTCGCGCCGCCGCTAACGCCTCCGGTCCGAAGTTGTTGTACTGATACCAGACAGCAAGCGCGTCACGATAGGCGAGGAGACGTTCGGCACGGAGTGTGGGACGGGGGGTATCGGGTGTCGGGAAGTCGTTGCCGCGCACGATGGATTCCACGGTAGCCGCGATGGCGTCCGGTGCGCTCGGATAGAGAGCGACGCTGTTAGCACGGGCGTTCCGTTGCAGGGCGAGGCGGTCGCCGATGGTGTCGTGCGCATCCGGCTTCAAGAGGAGCGATACGAAGCGTGGGCGGCTTTCTTGTGCTTGCGATAATCTTTTGACTTCCGCGGCGAGGGGCGCGGGATCGCTCACCGAATCCGGGGTTCCGGCATGAAGGTAAAGCAGGATGGCATTGTCGCCGAGCTCGGACTGCACTTTTTTCTGTAGTGTCGGTACATTGTCCTGCCCTGCCTCAAAACGGAGCAGTCCATCTATGTCGGCCTGAACCGCTCGATTCGTCGCCGTGTAGCGCACCGTGCTTCCGGTGGGGAGTGTTTTCAGGGCGTCGCGCAGGGCGTCCCGTTCTCGCGTCCCGAACGACTCGCGCATTCCTTCCGAACCGTCAAGTGCGATGAGCAGATTCACCGGCTTTCGCGCCGTCGCCTTCTCGCTCCAGGCGACGCCTTTCGGCAGGCTAAGGGGCAACGCAGGCGACTTGCCGGTCGCACTATCGGTTACCGGTAGCGCATCGGCGAGGTTGCCCGCGTTCGCGAAGTTGGTTCCGCCCCATGCGGGAAGGGCGTAGGTCAGTTTGCGCCGGTCGGAGGCGTCGGGTAACAGCGGGAACGTCACGCCGAGGCGGATCTTCATCGTGCCGTGCGCCGGGATCGGGAAACATTGAACGAGTAGTTTCCCCGGCACCGGCATCGTCACCAGAAGCGGATCGCGTTGCTGTACGACAGCGATCTCGCGGTATGCCCGACGCACCGTGGCTTGCGGACCGAATGCCGCCGGTTTCTCGACACCGTTGATCCAGAGCGACGCGTGATGCGCGACGGCACCGGGTGGGAGCAGGATCTCCGCACGCGCTTCGTTCGCGGTGTCCGATTGGTTGGAAAAGGTCAGTGTCCAGTCGCATTCGCCCGTCGCACTCGCGGCGTCCACGGTCGCCTTGCCACGCTTCTCCACAAGTGATAGTTGGTGTGCCTGCCGCCCGACACGCTCGCCGCCGACTTCTTCCTGCGCGATGTCGGTGATCCAGGCTTCGGAACGACGATTGACCACGGTCCAGGGTACCGGTGCCTGTGCATACGATTTGCCGGTCATCAGGAAATACAGGCGGCGGGCTTGCTTCACGGAAAGATCGTCGGTGCGAATATTGCCGTCCCACCGAAACCAACTGTCGCGAAGCCCCTGACCGTCCATTCCCCCGCCCGCCAGAACACCAGCGGCTTCCCAGAGCGGGAGTTGCGACCGGTAGCAGAGAATCAGGAGCGCGTTATCGCCGCCCAGAGAATGTAATCGGTTCGCGGCGGCGCGTTCCTCGGCGGGTGTGATGCCGTGGCGCAGAGCCGGTGCAAGAAGCGTCCCGGATATAAATGGGTGGACAAACAATGCGAGGGCAGTCGCTCCTACCGTTGCCGCTGTGCCAAACACGGCGGGACGACCGATAGAAACGCCGGTTTCATGGATTTTTGCTCGCAGTCGCACCGCCTGGTAGATAGAAAGAGCGAGAAGGAAATACGGGGCAAGTCCGGGCAACCCGACCCCGAAGAACATGCTCAGAATCGCCGCGAAGGGTGCGATGGGCAACAAAGCAAGCGACATCATTCCCGCCATCAGAAGCGACAGCGCGTTTCCGGCGACCGCGAGTCCGAGATGGGAGGCAAGAGGGGTCGGGTTTTTCAGAACGCGGTGGACCCAGATCGGTGCGAAGATAGCGAGGATGTAGGCGACAAGGTAGCCATAGTGTGGCAACGGATCGGCGTAAACGCTGGCAAGAATATGCCCGAGGGATTCCCAGAGCACCGCGACCGCCCCCACCGTGACCGTGGACCAGAGACAGAACGCCTCGCCCGTTCCACGCTTGCCTTTACCGGAAGCGATATGTCTACCGCCGTCGGGAAGTGGTCCCGTTCTTTCGGGGGCAGGGATGCTGTATCCGGTGTCGGGTTCGCGCAGAGGTTTACCGTACTGGTACTCCTGCCCGCGCCAGGTGCCACGTCCGTCATTACCGTCTGGTGTGTCGCTCATTCCGTTTCTCCCCACATGCTATGTAAACAAGAATACTTTGCCAATCAAAGCCAACAATTGTATTTTAACTCTCCCTGGAAAACTTGTCAAGAAAAAGTTTTTGGATTTTGTCACAACCGTCCCGCGAAAAGCGTTTTGGATTAAATGCTTTTTTAAGCAGGAGACAAAGCAAGCAATGTGGGAATGGTATAGCAAAACAAACGCGGCGGTGCCGGTGCAGGGAAAGAAGTCCTGCGCCGTGTTATCGTTCCGCGTCACCCGTGAGGGAAAACTGATGCCGATCTCACCCGAAACGCTGACCGAGATACCACTCGTCCCGGTGGACCTGCCCGCCGTCGCCTACCCGCGCCATATCGTCACCGATGACCGACCGACGGGCGAACAAACCCTTTCCGCACGATTTTTCGAGCGGAACCCGGCGCACCTTATTGGGCGACGCACCGGAAACGGCGTCTGGCCCGACGATTCCGACAATAAAGAAGCGGTGCGTCTTTTTGAAGCGGGTCAGACCGCGCTGTATCAAAATAAAGACGTGAACACCGCGATCACCGCGTATGAATCCGCCGTCGAGCGGGATTCGGGTTATGTCAAGGCGTGGGTCGCGCTGGCGATTGCCTACATCACCGACAACACGCCGGAATCACTCGACCGCGCTACCGAAGTGTTGACGTTTCTCGCCGGTCTGGAGCCAAGCGACTGGTTGACTCCGGAAGCAAGCGGAATCATTCACCAGAACCGGGCGTATTTATCGGTGCACCGATTCCGCCAGGGCGGCGAAACGGATCAGTCTCTCCTTGCCGCCGCCGACCGTGACTATCAGATCTGCGACGGTCGCACCGGAGCGGACCGCGAGCGTCTGGAATATCTTTGCCCGTGGGCGTTTGTGAAACTGTCGCTCGGGGATACCGACACTGCCCGCGCACTCTGGACCCGCGCCGTGGCGCGTGCCAGAAAACTCAGTGCTACCGGCATCCTCGCGGAATATGCGGCAAAATACGCGCCGCTACGGACGTTGAGCGAACAATAGTGAACATTGACGGTGTCCGCACCGTCTATATCTTTAACGAGTACGAAAATGAAAACGAATCAAACTATCAAAACTGTCTTTATCGCCGCTGTCGCCGCCATCGCCGCGCTTTGTGGCACCGTCCGCCCGGCACAAGCCGACCTGACCGGACCCAAGCCGCCCAAGATCACCCATGAGATCCCGACCGTTTCGCCCGTCACTGGAGAAACACGCTAACTGGTAATTTCAGAAGTTACCCCACTCTCGTGCCAGCGACCAATAAATGAAGGAGGCGAACAACAAGCAATGACAGCAAACGATAACAATGTGGTGAATAGTGAAACCGGCAAAAGACCCGGTGCGGATGTTCTCGCCGGACTTGCCGCCCTGCGGAGCCGCGTTGTCGAAGGATCGGCGAAAGGAACGGAGACTGCGGTAGCGTCTCCCGCCACCCCGCGTCGTACCTCCAACGCCGAGTTACTTGCCGCAACACGAAACGGAAAAACTGCCAGCGAGCGTAACCGCGCCGCCGAAGAGTTGCGTCGCCGGGTGAAGACCCTGTGCGCCGCCGCGTTAGACAAATACACCAGTCATCTGACCTCGCAGGAAGCCGACGATCTCACACAGGACGTGATGGTTCGGTTGCTGTGCGCGAGCGAGGAAAACGGCCCGGTGGAGATCACCCCGGCGTATGTCCAGCGCGTCGCCGTGAACCTGCTGATCGACAAACGTCGCGCCCTGGATCGCCGTGGCTTGAACAAACCGGGCATTTCGGTAGACGATTCGGAAGCGGCAATCGCCGTCCCCGACCCGTCCCCGACGCCTGCCGAATCGGTCGCATCGAAGTTCCAGAGCTACCAATTGCAAGCGGCAATCGCGAAGGCGTTGTCTCCTACCGAAGCAAAAGTCGTCTGGCTCCGCGTCGCGGGTGATCTTAGCCACGCCGAGATCGCCGAGGAGTTGGGCATGAAGGAAGCGAACGCCCGCAAGCACTTCGAACGGGGCTTGAAGCGACTGCGCGGGCAGATGGAAACCGGAGCATTCGCGTCCGCATTCTAATACGTCTACCTTATTTATAAGACGAATGTTATCGAACCAAAAAGCCCGCATTTGCGGGCTTTTTCTTTGTGGCAGACACGTTTAACGGTAGACTCAAAGAATAATGCCCGCCTTTACAAACTATTTCGCGTACAGATCCGCCGCGGAGCGTTATGCGCGTAGCCGTCCATTCTTTCATTCCATCGTCACAGATAAAATCAAGGAAGCGATACCACTGGCTTTTCCGGTCGCAGATGCACTGGATGTCGGTTGCGGGACTGGACAATCTACGGTTGCCCTGCGTACAATCGCGGACTCTGTTATCGGCGTTGATATATCATCGGATATGCTTTCAGTGGCACTTCCCGGCGACAATGTTCGGTATTTAATCGCCCCCGCCGAACATATCCCCCTTCCTGACGCAGTGTTTGATCTCGTAACCGTATCGCTCGCTTTTCATTGGCTCGACCGCCCGGCCTTCTTTGGGGAGGCACGTCGCACTCTGCGGAACAACGGCTGGCTCGTCATTTATAACAACGCCTTCCGCGGCGAGATGGCCGGGAATCCAGCGTTTGGCGGATGGTTACGCAATATTTTATTGGGTGAGATAAGACCGCTGTTCCCGTCGCCGAAAGAAACGCTCTTGTTTGGTGGCTACATTTGGTATCTTCAGAAAACATGATCTTCGCTCGGCTTATTTCCGGGCACGGTCGCTCGTGCTCCAGAGCCACACACCGATAGTGATGGCGAGCATGATCCCGGCAGAAAGGCGGATAGTCGGCAACGCCTGAAAATGCTGTGCGAGGAATCCGAGCAGTAGCCCACCAAGTGGCATCGAAGTGTTGGCAACCAGCAAGTACATCGCCATCACCCGCCCGCGTAGCTCGTCCGGGGCTTCGGTCTGTACTTTCGTATTTGTACTTGTTGTGAAGACCACCATCGCGATACCCGCGAAAAACAGGCAAATCAATGCGGGTATGAATGTGCGTGAGAACGAAAGAATCAGCAGTGCGATGCAGAATAGAGTCGCGCCGCCGTACACCAGATTCCGCCGTTGTATCCGGCTTCCTATAGTCACGATCCCGATTCCGCCGATGGTCGCACCGATACCGTTTACCGTCACCAGCGTACTGAAGCCGCTTGCTCCCCCGTTGTAGACACCCGCGAGCACCGGATACAGCGTAGACACGGCGAGAACAAGTAGACTGCCCGAGCCGATCAGGATAACGACCCGGAACAGGCTGGGCACCCCAAGTAGGAACCGTGCTCCCTCCCACGGCGATTCGTTGGTACCGCTCTTCGCTTCCGACTTCGCTTTCGTCACGCGCATCAGAGAGAGCGAAAGGATAACGGCGATGAACGATAACCCGTTCAGGAAAAAGCACCATGCCGCGCCGAGATTCACCAGCGTGATCCCGGCAAACATCGGACCCAGAAACCGGGCGAAATTGAACCGGAGCGAGTTCAGCCCGATAGCGTTCCCGAGTGCCTTCGGGTCGTCCACCATCTGGGTGACGAACGCTTGTTGCGCGGGCATATTGAATGCATTGATGATTCCGCCCAGCCCCGCGATGATGGCGATATGCCACGCCTGGATAGGTACCACGCGGTTTGTCGCCAGCGTCGCCAGCACGAGCGCGGAAATCATTGCTACGCTCTGGGTACAAAGCAGGATACTGCGGCGCGGAAAGCGGTCCGCGACCGAGCCGCCCCAGAACGCGAACAGCACATGGGGCAAGGCGGTAGCCCCGGCAACAACGCCCAGCCACACCGACGATTGCGTCAACTCATAGACGAGCCATTGTTGCGCCACATTCTGCATCCAGGTCCCGGCGACGGAGACGAGTTGCCCAAAAAAGAACAAACGGAAGTTGGGAAACGAGAATGCGTAGAGCGCGCCACCCGGTTTGAGTGCATCGAGGTGGGGAGAGCGGACAGGATCTTCGGGTTCGGCAGGAGCAAGGAATGGTTCGACCATGAATCGTTTTACCAGAAAGAGATACCCGATTCGTCAACAAATCAATAATGCAAAGAAGATTGCTACCTCCGAATACGAGCGACCGATTTGCCGGTGGGTGAAACCCCGACGATGACGTATCATAATGGCATGCATACGCCGCCGCTGTCCTCAGACACCGACCTCCTCCTTCGCACTGTCGCGCACAATGTCACGCATCTACGCGCGAAGTCATCCAATAACTCCGAACTCGTCTCGCAACTACTGATGGGACAGACGGTGCGCGTCGTGCGCGAGGAAGACGGCTGGTCGTACGTCGAGGGCGAGGACACCTACCGGGGCTGGGCAGACAATCGCTGGCTGACTTCGCATGTCACCGACGAACTCGAACCGATACGCGCTGTGTTCGCGGAACTACGCGAATCACCCGATTATCACTCTCCCTTGTTGTTACGCCTTCCCCTATTTGTCTGGGTGCGTATCGTTGCCGCGACCGAAAACGGCTTCATCGAAGTTACTACACCCGACGGAAGCACAAGCGGCTACCTCGGCGCGACAAACGGCGTGTTGCCATTCCGCGCGTTATCGTTCGTGCCGACGCCCGCCGAACAGATCGCTCCCGTCGCCGCGAACCATTCCCGCGATTTTCTCGGCACGCCGTATCTGTGGGGCGGTTCGTCGTCGTTCGGTCTGGACTGCTCCGGCTTCGTGCAATACTGTTATGGAATCGCGGGCGTGACACTCCGGCGCGACGCCGACATTCAGCGTGACGATCCCCGCTTCGTTCCCGCGCCCGTCACGGATGTCGCGCAAGCCGGACGCGACCTGCTTCCTGGCGATCTCGTCTTCTTCGGCAAGCCGGACCGCATCACGCACGTGGGAATGCACCTCGCGGAAAATACGTTTATACATAGTGCGGGCGGCGCGGGGGTCATCATCACGGAATGGGGCGACGACCGTTACTCGCCCGGTTTCGTGGACGCCCGGCGGCTTGACATAGCGCGGGCGGGCGAACCGGTGACGCGCTTCGAAAGCGAGACCCGATAAAATAACGGGCGGGAGGCGGATCGTATG
>JACMIS010000648.1 GCA_014381035.1 Armatimonadota bacterium | reverse complement strand
CGCATCACAGATTTACGCCCCGTCAGTCGCTCCAAATCCCCACCAGCCCCCAAAGTTGCCGACATATATATACGTTGTTTCGCGTCTGCGAAAGGCTTGTGCTCCCAAGTCGGCGGAATAAGAGGTCGGATCATGATTTCATCCGGCGTTAAATAAAGATGACAAGCGAAAAGATGATCTCTTATCATCTTCCACGTGTATCGCAGATCAATTGCAGTAACGTAAGTATCAATCACGCTTATCAACTCGTCGTGAATCTTGGCGAAGTAAGGTGTAGGTACTTTATCCACCCAACCTGTGTAGTTTACGCCCTCTTGTGCTCCGATAAGTCGCGAGTAATCCGATGAAGACAGCAACGCTCTGATGATACTTGCTACAGCTGCATGTATTGCTTGGTGCTCAGGATTGCGACGTTCGATGACAAACGTCCAGAGTTTCGCAATGTAGTTCTCTGCTGCATGGGCGTCGTCAACTACAATAAGGTCAGGGTTATTAAAAAATGGGTTTGTGTTAAATAGCGCACTGTATGTAGTAACCCCCAAACGCTCCGCGCCGCCATATTCCGCCTTAGCGACAGGATCAAACCCTGAGGACTTGCCTGTGAACCCGTGCACCGTTAGACCATACAGATCATTTGCCTGTTCGACTACCTGATTCACTAATTGTTTGTTTGGACATAAAAAAAGGACACGTTCTCGAAACTTGCGGCGACGCCATTCAGCAATCAACAACCCGACCAATGTTTTCCCGCTACCGGTAGGTAGTTGTAAAGCTACATCAGGAGTGTCTACTGCCTGAGAAACATAGGTCTTTATGATCTCTCCCTGATGAAGCAACACCCCTGGTATTTTTCTACGAGGCAAATCCAAAAGTATCTGCTCGGGACTGTCTGGAACTGGAGGGAGAGGGATTGTCTTCTTGAAAGCCATTTTAAGCGTTTTCTTTCGGTATTCGAATTCTTTATCATGCTACCATACTCAGTGCTGGCTTATCCAAATCAAAATCACATTCAATTGTCTCTCCACATACTTTCAATCCGGCAAAAAAGCCGTCAAACTTGATTATCGCCCTCTCCTTAGCAATTAACCGAAGTTCGTGGCTCTTAACATTGGGTGGGTACTTTTTGCTCCTATGCTTCTGCGGACAGAGCAGGCTTTGCCGTTGCGGAATTCCTCACAGCGCGGCGCGGAAATGCAACAAGAAACGTTTCCCTCGTGTCAGAAAAAACGATACTCGTGTGCAGGAGGAAACAAGAATGCGAATTTTCGGAGTGTTGGTTGCGACGACGTTGGTCGCGGGAATGACGATAGCTACACCGGTGCAGGCGCAAAATCAGGCACCCGTACAGAACGCGGCACGGATAACGGCAGGGCGGTTTGCGATCAAGGAGTTTCAGACAGCGGACGGCTTGGGTGCGTCGTTCTTCGGGATCAGCGCGATCCGCATCTCCAACGCGGTCGCGGATATGCTCACGACCGAGATGGGGAACGCGGGCTTCGATATGCTGGAGCGGATGCGACTCGACGATATTCTCGGGGAGCAGAATTTAGGGGCGTCCGGGCGGGTCAATAAAACAACCGCGGCACGCACCGGGGATATCACCGGGGCGCAATATCTTCTTGTCGGTACGATCACCGAATGGGGCGTTAAAGAGCAAAAAGCGGGTTTATCAGGCTTTGTGCGCGGCGACATCGGACGGCTCGGCGGTCGCAAGTCCGAGGCACGCGTCGCGATCAACTACCGCGTCGTGGATGCCACCACCGGCAAAATCCTGACCGTCGGCGAGGCGAAGGGATCACAGGATAACGTCGGTATTTCGGTGTCGGACGGCTGGTATCGCGGCGGCACCTTCAACGAAACCGAGTGGGCGCAATCCCAGATCGGTAAAGCAACGCGCAAAGCGGTTTCCGGCATCGCCAAACAACTCAAGGAAAAGTACCCGGCGACAAAAGGGGCGGCAAAAGCCGTCGCGATGGAAGCGGGCATCGTATCACTCATCGGTACCGACACCGCAATCATTGACGGCGGCGAATCGCTCGGATTAAAAACCGGTGACATACTGGAGATCGTCCGGTTCAACGAAGTGAAGGATAAAAACGGCGCGGTCGTTTACCGGGAAGAAACCAAAATCGGCACCGCGCAAGTCCAAAATGTACAAGCAAGTGGGGCGAAAATCAAGATCACTGTCACGGAATCCGGGCAAAAAGTCGAGGCGGGGGACACCGTACGCGTCCGGCAGAAATAAACTATCGGTTGGTTAAGGAGATTACGGACCGTGTTCACCACAGGCTCAGCCCCAACGATGAACACGGTCCGACCGTTAAAGCAACGGAGTGGGTGACCGATATTAGGTTTCGTTTGTTTTCGTTTTGGCTTGACTTGGCGCGTTTCGATATGTTATCCTGTAGGAGTAACGCCAACGCCGCAACGAAAGTACACCGATGCCAAAAGCCCTCATGATCCGCCCCGACGAAGTGCGCCGCGCCGGAGAAGTCGCCTTCACCCCGATCCCCGTTAATCAGTACGCAAAAACGATGGCGGACGAACTGGACCGCTTCGCCGCCGAGGATCTGACGCGCATTTATCGCGATATGGCAGTTATCCGTGCGTTCGAGACGATGCTTCACGAAGTGAAAACTCAGCGCGGCTACAAAGGGCTACCTTACGACCACCGGGGACCCGCGCACCTTTCTATCGGGCAGGAAGCGTCCGCCGTCGGGCAGGCGTTCCTGCTCGGCGTGGACGACCACATCTTCGGGTCGCACCGCTCCCACGGCGAGATTCTGGCAAAGGGCTTATCCGCCATCGAGAAACTCCCCGACGATGAGCTGGAGCGGGTGATGCGCGGATTTATGGGCGGAGCGGCACTCAAAGCCATCGAAGCGGACGCCGACACGTCGAGCATCAAGGCACTCGCGGTGGACTTTCTGCTCTACGGCACCCTCGCGGAGATCTTCGGGCGCGAAACCGGCTTCAACAAAGGCATGGGCGGTTCCATGCACGCGTTCTTTGTCCCGTTCGGCGTGTACCCCAACAACGCGATTGTCGGCGGCTCGGCGGATATTTCGGTCGGCGCGGCGTTGTTCAAGCGCGTGAACCGCAAGCCCGGCATCGTCATCGCCAACATCGGCGACGCGTCCGCGAACTGTGGTCCGACCTGGGAAGCCCTTTGCTTCGCAACGATGGATCAGTTCAAAAACCTGTGGGACGAGTCGGTACGCGGCGGTCTGCCGCTGATCATGAACTTCGTCAATAATTTCTACGGCATGGGCGGGCAGCCGGTCGGCGAGACCGGCGGATTCGGCATTCTGGCGCGTATGGGCGCGGGGTTGAATCCGGAACAGTGCCATGCGGAGCGTGTGGACGGCTACAACCCGCTCGCTGTGATCGATGCCATCGCCCGCAAGCGCGACATCATCCAGCGCGGCGACGGTCCCGTGCTTTTAGACACCATCACCTACCGCTTCTCCGGGCATTCGCCCTCGGACGCGTCCTCGTACCGTGAGAAGACCGAAATCGAGGAGTGGCAGGAAGTAGACTCGCTTGTTACTTACAAGAACGAACTGCTCACCAACCGCGTCGCCACCGAGTCCGAAATGGGCAACCTTTACGACTACGTGGACGCGGCGATCCTGCGGGCATACACGAAGGCGATTGACATGGACGCGTCGCCCCGTGCCGATCTGTTCGTGGTCGGTAACCTGTTAGAAAAGACCATGTTCAGCAACGGGCGTGTCGAATCGTGCGACCCCGAGCGAACGCCGGACGCACTGATGCCGTTCGCCGAAAACCCGCGCACGAAAAGTCTGGCGTCTCGTTCGCGCTCCGGCTTGGGCAAAGATGGCGAACCGCTCCCGAAGTCGCGCTGTATCGGGATGCGCGACGCCCTGTTTGAAGCGATCCTGCCCCGCTTCTACGAGGATGCGACACTGGTCGCCTACGGCGAGGAGAACCGCGACTGGGGCGGGGCGTTCGCAGTTTATCGCGGCATGACCGAGGCACTGCCGTACCACCGTCTGTTCAACTCCCCGATCTCGGAAGCCGCGATTGTCGGAACAGCGGTCGGCTACGCCCTCGCGGGCGGTCGCCCGTTAGTCGAATTGATGTACTGCGACTTCATGGGACGCGCCGGGGACGAGATCTTCAACCAGTTGGCGAAGTGGCAGTCCATGAGCGGCGGTGAACTCAAGATGCCGGTCGTGCTTCGCGTTTCGGTCGGGAGCAAATACGGAGCGCAACACTCTCAGGACTGGTCCGCCTTATGCGCCCATATCCCCGGCTTGAAAGTCGTCTTCCCGGCGACCCCGTATGACGCCAAAGGCTTGATGGCATCCGCACTGATCGGAACCGACCCGGTAATCTTCTTCGAGTCCCAACGGCTCTACGATACCCCGGAGCTGTTTCGCGGCGCGGAAGGGGTACCGCTGGAAGCGTATGAAATACCCATCGGCGAGCCGGACATCAAGCGCGAAGGCACGGACTTAACCATCCTGACCGTCGGCGCGACCCTCTACCGCGCTCTGGACGCGGCGAAGATTCTGGAAGAGCAATACGGCATCTCCGCCGAGGTGATCGACGCCCGCTCGCTCGTCCCGTTCAACTACGAACCGGTCGTCGCCTCGGTGAAAAAGACCGGCAAGATCCTGCTCGCCTCCGACGCGTCCGAGCGCGGGAGCATCCTGCAAACGTTCGCGGCGACGATCAGTACGCTGGCGTTCGACTACCTGGACGCGCCCCCGGTCGTGGTCGGCGCACGCAACTGGATCACGCCGCCCGACGAGATCGAGGAAGCCTTCTTCCCGTTCCCGGCAGACATCCTCGACACGATCAACGCCCACCTGACCCCGCTCCAAGGGTACGCCGAAAAGCGACCTTGCGACCCGGCGGAGTTGATCCGCCGGGCAAAAGCGGGGATATAAACCGTCTGCCTCTCCTGCTTTCCGCAACCTTCGAGCGGGAGAGGCGGCTAAATCAGATGTCGACCGCCCGTGAGACAGCCCGCTCGGGGACCGGTTCGGCGAGGAAGTCCGTCAGGATCTGTGCCTGTCGTTGCGCCTCGTTCTCGTCGTACTCCCCCAGATAGGTGTGTATCCGTTCGCCGGAATGCAAAAGGAAATACACCTGGTAGCTGCCCCGCCCGCCCGGGCTGCCCGGACGACTTGCCGGTTTGTGCCATTCGCAGGCGACCCGCTGAAT
>JACMIS010000647.1 GCA_014381035.1 Armatimonadota bacterium | reverse complement strand
GGTTTTTGCAGTCCTGGCTCCGCTCGATTGTCGTGTGGCTCGACTAATTCGAAACGCTCCATTACAAAAATCCTTCGTGCCCTTCCCAAACTTTGTCACCTTTGTGGTCGAATCGTTTCTGTTAATCTTCTTCGTCGGGCAGGTCGGCATTCGTGAACACGCTCTGTACGTCGTCGTGCTCTTCGAGGCGGTCGATCATTTTTAGCAGGGCTTCCGCGTCTTTGGCGTCCACCTCTTTGGTCATCACCGGGATCATCGCGGTTTCGCCTGACACATACGCCAGTTTCGCGGCGTCGAGTGCCGCCTTGACCGCGAAGAAGTTTTCGAACGTGGTTTCCACTTCGAATCCACCGCCCTCTGCTTCCACGACATCTTCCGCGCCCGCCTCCAGGGCGATCTCCATCAGGGCTTCTTCCGTTGCCACACCCGGCTCGAACAGGAAGATCCCCTTCGACTCGAACAGGTGCGCGATGCTGCCCGATTCGCCCATCTTGCCCCCGGCTTTGGTGAAGATCGAGCGGACATCCGCGACGGTGCGCTGTTTGTTGTCGGTCAGGCACTGCACCAGCACCGCGACTTTGGCGGGACCGTACCCTTCGTAGGTCAGTTCCTCGTAGTTCGCGCCCGCTAACTCGCCGGTGCCGCGCTGGATCGCTCGCTTGATGTTATCGGCGGGCATGGACGCCTTTTTCGCGTTATCCACCGCCTGCCGGAGCGACAGGTTCAGGTCCGGGTTTCCGCCGCCGTTTTTCGCGGCGACGATGATCTCGGCGGCGAGTTTCGTGAACGATTTGGAGCGCACCGCGTCCTGTTTTCCCTTACGGAGGCGGATGTTATGCCATTTACTGTGTCCCGACATGGTGTGTTTTGTTTTCTGTGCCGGTTACCAATTAACGCGGCTTCTTTCGTAGAATAATCGTTCGATTTTACGGCGAACGGGGGCAAGGTGCAAGATAGGAAAACGGGGATGTTCCATCCCCACCTAACCCTGAACAGAAGTGGGACTTTCGCCCCATGCCCATTCTCCCACCAAGCGATACAGTGACACGGACATGAAACGTGGGGAGAGAGATTTAATGGAGAGCGCAGCACGGCGGATGGGGATGGTCACGCTGGCACTGGCGGGGGTATGCTTAACGATTCTGCATACACTGCCGGTGCCGGAGTTACACGCGACGACGGGGGCACTCATTCCGTACCGACCGATGAACTTTTTGAGCGAGTTCGTTCGCACCGACTACGCGCCGTTGATGACGGCGTGTTTCTTCCTGCTCGCACTCGGCGCGATGGCGACCGCCGTCACCCTGCGCCTGCTACGCCGGGAGGCGATTCTGGTAGCGATGGCGGGGGCGGCACTCGGACTGCTGGGCCTCTTCCCGACCGACCTGTCCGACCTGGCGACCGATAGATTCACGTGTGGAATGCCGGATCGGGTCGAACCCTGCACGATCACGGGGATGATCCACAACCCGCTCTCGACGATGGTCTTCTTTCCCCTCCTGCTAACCGCGCTTTCCTTCTGCGCCCGAAGCCTGCGGGAGCCGCGGTGGCGGGTTGTCGCCTGGCTTGCCGTCGGCTGTGGTGTGCTGGCACTCTGCGGATTCGCCGCCACTCATCTCTATTTGCAATCGCTCGGTTGGCAGGGTCGCTGGTGGACCGGGCTGAACCAACGTAGCCTTGTTTTCCCGGCACTCCTGTGGATGGGGGGCTTACTCATCGCAATGAAAAACGACCCGGCGCATGGGAAAGTGGTAGCCAATCTATAATCGATACTGCCCGATACGCTCCCGACCCTGCGGCGAGTACGGGGCGGTATAATCAGGCGTGGAGGCTTAACCCGCTATGCGTTCCCCCTTTGTTTTGCCGGAGTCGGTGCGCAGCTTCTCGCAATACGCCGAGTTTAATGTTAGCACCGAAACCGTTATCGCGATCTTAGGCTACAGTTTTGGCAGTGATTTGTTGTTTCTACCGAAGGTGTCTCCGAGTCATATACCAGCGGATAACAAATCGTACATCCGCCGCCGCCTGGAGGACGCACTCCGCAAAGTCGCGTTCAATAGTGAGATGGCGCGGCGTGAGTTCTTGATGGCTCCCATTATCCTGGAGGTGGCAACGTTAGCCGAGGCGGCACTGGCATCGGAACATCCTTTCGATATTTCTCCGCGACTGCATGGTTCTTTAGATTACCTCCTGCAAAAGGAGAACGCAGTCGTCGTGATCGAAGCGAAAAGTGCAGACATGAGTCGCGGATTTACACAACTTTCCGCCGAAATGATCGCTCTGGATCAATATGTCGATCCGATAGTTCCCATGATTTATGGGGCGGTGACCACAGGCGACACCTGGCGATTCGGCACACTGGATCGGGAAAACAAGCGAATCACACAGGACATTCATCAGTTCACTATTCCCGACGATTTAGACGACCTGTTAGCGGTTCTCGTCGGAATCTTAGAGGGCGCACCCGCCGAAGGAGCGGTAGCGGGGTAGCGCACGATTGCCGGTACAATGCTCGTATGGCTATGCGTGGTATGGGCGGCGGCAGAGGAAGCGGCGGCGAGGCTCCCCCGAAAAAGATCGATCCGGCGACGATCAAGCGGGTATTCGCGACGTTCGCGCAGTACAAAATATTGCTCGCCGGGATCGTCGTTCTGGTACTCCTTTCCGCCGCACTCGGGATTTTACCGCCGTATCTACTGCGTCTTTTGATCGACAAAGGGTTGCTCAAAGAAGACTTCCCCGCCATCGTCCGGTATTCGGTCGGCACCGGCGTGGCGCAACTCGGCTCCACGATCTGCGGGCTGGGCTACGGGTACCTTTCCGTTCTGCTCGGTCAGCGGATTCTGCGCGACCTGCGGCAACGGCTGTTCAAGCACTTGCAGGGAATGCCGCTCTCGTTCTTCACGCAAACCCGTACCGGCGAAATCCAGTCGCGACTCCTGAATGATGTCACGAACGTCCAGAGCGTGATGTCCGACACGGTCGCCGGAATCCTCTCGAACGGCGCGACGGTGCTCTCGTCGCTCGTCGCCATGTCCTTTTTCGACTGGCGGCTGACGGTGATGAGCGTCGGGCTACTCCCGCTGTTCGCCGTGATCGCGTCGCGCATCGGGGCGATGGCGGGCGTGGTGCGCAAAGAGGGCGCGGTGCTGAACGCCTCGCTGTCGGCGACGATGCAGGAAACGCTATCCGTGTCAGGCGTCCTGCTGGTCAAAACGTCGGGACGGCAGGAGTACACGCTGGATCGGTTCGCCGAAGACAACGAGAAGTTCACGCAAAACTCGGTCAAAAGTCAGATGATCATGCGCGTCTTCTTCAACCTGATCCGCCTTTCGTTCAGCCTGACGCCGGTTTTCGTTTACGCGCTCGCGGGCTACCTGATTGTCGAGCAGGGCGATCGCAACCTGACCATCGGCACTATTGTCGGGTTTACCGCGCTTCAAGCCGCGCTCCTGTTCCCGC
>JACMIS010000646.1 GCA_014381035.1 Armatimonadota bacterium | reverse complement strand
TCCCATCGTCGGCGGTCGCGAATCGGTATTCGGAGACGTACTTTGTACGGTCGAAATCACCTAACACCGGCGTTTCTTTGAGCAGGGTACGCTCACCCGTTACCAAATTGTAATCGTAGACGGTGCCCGGAGTGACCAGCGACGCATACCGGTACCGGAACAGGTTTGTATCGAACTCGCGATTCGATTCCCCCTGCAAGGCATACGTCGGTTCCGGGAATGTGACCAGGTGATCCTGAGTCGTTGCCAGATCGCGCACCACCAGGCGGGGCAGACCGTTCTCACGCTCCTCCAGAACGAGGTGGCGGGCAAAAACCGATAAATCTTCCAGCATGACCTCGGGGCGATGCGCGAGGATCTCGGTCCAATCTCCGGCGGATTGCACGGGCGCGGTAACAAGACGGAAATTCAGCGCGTCCTTGTTGGTGCGAATATAGAACAGTCCGTCCCGATGATCCAGGTAATACTCGTGTTCCTCCTCGCGGGGCAGAATCAGAGTCGGCGCGGCGGTCGGTTCGCTGGCGCGGAGATAATGATATTCCGTGGAGGTGGATGATGCCGAGCCGATAAATACGAACGCCCGGTCGCGCGAACGATACAGGAACGCCCGGTACAAACCGTCGCTTTCCTCGTAGATCTTCACGTCATTCGTCGCGTCCGGTTCGCCAACCGTGTGCCGGAACACCCGGTACGGACGTTTCGTCTCGTCCTCGGTGACATAGAAGATGTATTTGCCGTCCGCCGACCAGACCGCGCCATCCACTTTCGGCAGCGTGTCGGGGAGCATTTCGCCGGTTTGCAGATTTTTGATGCGGAGGGTGTACTCCCGAAACCCGGTCGTATCGGTGGTGTAGGCGAGAAAGTTCGTGTCATCCGACACCGCATACGTCCCGACCGACAAAAACGATTCGTTCTCGGCGAGCACGTTCAGATCAAGCGTGATTTGTTCGGAAGTTCCCGGAAGCCCCCCCGCCTTTTTGCGGCAATAGATCGGATACTGCTTTCCTTCCTCGGTGCGCGTGTAGTACAGATAGCCGTTGTCGGGATACGGCACCGACAGGTCGGTCTCCTGAATCCGCGACAGAATCTCGTTGTACAACGTTTCGCGCAGGGTTTCGGTGGGTTTCAGGAAAACGGCGTCGGTGTAGGCATTTTCGGCTTCGAGATACGCGGTGACTTCCGGTGTTCCTTTTTCGCGGAGCCAGAAATACGGGTCGGACAGTTGGTCATCATGGACGGTGACGGTATGTGGTCGGGTCGGACAAACGGGGGCGGTAGCGGCGGAAAGATCGAGCGGCACGGGGGTTGGTACTCCTTCGCGTCGTTGTGAAACGACGTAGGGTATGGTACCACGTGCCGCTAATTTTTAATCGGCGTTGCGCATCAACGATATGTTTACGCAGAGATCCGTGACCTGGAAACCACCTGTTCGACAACCTCGCGCCACTGTTCCGGATATTGTGTCCAGTGTTTTTTCAAGCCAGCGTACACCATAGAGAAAACAATGCCTTCCAATTCCGGGTTCATCACGCGCACTTTGCTGGAGCCACCCCATGATAAGTAGGGCATCTGCACAGAAACAACCGCAGTCAAACCGCGCCGCGTTATTCCCCCACCATGCTTCGTCCGTTCCTTGTCAAATCCGTTGACGGCTTTTGTCAGAGCGCGGCGAAATCCCGTGATGTGTGTTCCGTTTTCCGGCGTCGGTATCATATTGGCAAAACCCAACACCGCTTCGCAGTCGGCGTCACTGTATTGCAGGGCGACTTCGATCAACGTGTCGCCTATCACACCGTGAAATGCAATAGGTTCTGCTGGAAAAACAGTGCGTCCCCGGTTCAGATCGCGCACGTAATCCGCGACACCATTCGGGAAGTGAAATGTTTCCAACGGCTTCGTATGAAGTCGGTCTTGGAAGGTGATTCGTGCGTCGGATAGATGATACGCGAGTTCGCGACAACGGTCGGCAATCAATTCACTGTCATACGCAAGATCCCCCGAATCGGTTAGCGCAGGGAGGAAGATCATTTTGTCGGCGAGCCACGTCACCGTAGTCCCCTGCTCCTCCAAACCGCAATCCGCGACAGTTTCCAGTGCGGTTACGGGCACTCCGCGCTTGAAGCGCATCCGATACACCTTGCCACCACACTTTACATCGCATCGAAGCCATTCGCTCAGTGCGTTCACTGCCGACGCCCCGATGCCATGTAAGCCGCCGAAAACCCGATGACTATAATCGCGTAGCTTTCTACTCGCGTGTATATCCGTAAAAACTAGTTCGACACCGGTTTTGTCCGTGCCCTCTATGATATTTACGGGGATACCGCGCCCGTTGTCGGACACCGTGATCGTATAATCGTCGCCGAGAACCACGTCAATTTCGGTGCAGTGCCCCGCAAGCACTTCGTCCACCGCGTTGTCAACGATCTCCTTGAACATATGATGCAAGCCACGGGTGCCGACATCGCCGATGTACATACCGGGGCGCATACGAACCGCTTCCCAGCCCTTGAGAATAGGAAGGGGTTCGTCGCGGACTTGTTCAATCTTCGTGATGCCGGGAGTAACAGGGTCGCCGTTGTCGTCATATTCCGTAACGAGTGGTGAAAGAGCCATGTTCTTTATTGCCATCGCAGGTGTCTCCTTGCTGTTCGGGGGTCTGGACCCCCGAACACTAAGCCGCGTCTTTGGGGCGCGGGACGGGCGGCATTTCTGCCGTTCGCAGACACCAGTCACGTACCCAGGTCCACTCGCCGTAGCCCCAGTAAGGTGAAATATGCCCTGCTCCCGGCAGGAGATGCAGCGGACATTCCACACGGTCGGAGTAGGCTTTGGTCTGCTCGAACGTCGCGTAATCGTCGGAGTCGGACGCGATGAAATGGGTCTCGGTCGCGGCACGCTTTACCGCGTCGGCATCGAGTGCGGGCGGGAAGAACGCCCCGACTCCAGGAGGGGCATCGGTCGGTGGTACTTCCGGAATCACATACGGTGGCGCGACCAGAAGAACCCGCTCCGCTAATTTTTCCGTGGTCTGTGTCACGTAGTGTAGCCAGGTGATCGCCCCGAGACTGTGGCAAACCACGGTGAGTTG
>JACMIS010000645.1 GCA_014381035.1 Armatimonadota bacterium | reverse complement strand
TCGGAAACGGGACCGCGTGACGAGATTGCCCAGCCCCGTTCCCGCAGGGAACGCAAGCGGAACGCTTCCACCGGAGGATTAAAATCCCCGCCTTATGCGTGCCAACTCTGCCTTTGCGCGGGTGTTCGCCGGGTCAATACTCAGGCACCGTGCGAATGCCACCTTCGCCTCTGTTATCTTGCCCAAACGGACCCTCATCTTTCCCAGTGCATACCACGCGTCCGCGTAGTTCGGAGCGCGTCGCGTGACTTCCGCGAACTCCGCTTCCGCCTCTCGGTCGCGCTTTTCGTTTCCGAGAAGCACCGCGCGAATATACCGGGCTTCGATGTCGGCGGAACGTAACGTCAGCGTTTTTGACAGGGCGGCGATGGCTTCGTCGGTTGGTCCCGTCTTCCCCAGCGTCGTGCCAAGTCGGTACCACGCCTCGGTGAGCGCGGGGTTCAAGCGTGTCGCCTCGCGGAACGCGGGAACGGCACCCCGTAGGTCACCCGTGTCTGCCAGCGCGACGCCTAAATGGTAATGGGATTCGGCTTCCTCCGGTCGAAGACGGATCGCCTCCCGGAACGTGGCTATCGCTTCGGGTAGTCTCCCGCGTTCGGCGAAAGCGATTCCCAGATTATTCAGCAGGTCGGTTCGTCCCGGTGCGTTTCGGGCGGCGAGTAGCGCATGGCGCAACGCACCCTCGAAATCTTTCTTGTCGGAAAGGACTTGACCATAATTTGTGTTCGCCTGTACGCTACGCGGATTGACCGTGAGCGCGTGCGCGAAGACCGTCTCGGAGTCGCGCCACACGAGAGTTTGCGTCACCGTCCGCGCCGCGAGAACGGCTAACAGCGCACCGGCTATCGCAAGCATGACGCGTCGCCGTTCCTGCGGTGTCGCGCCGACCAGCGACGCTACCGCGAACGCCGGACCGAGGAGCGCGAGGTAGACGTAGCGGTCGGCGACGGTGCTGATTTTCATGAAATAGAACGGCACGAAGCCGAGCACGGGGAGCAATCCGGCGATCAAAAGTGCGAACGCGGCGAGTGGGATGCGAGCACCGTGTCGCCACAGGTAGAGGCAAGCGGCGAATAGAGCAAGCGTTACTCCCGCGCAGACATAGCCCCACCACGAGAAAACCACGCGATCCGGTAACCGCCCGTAATCGATGCCCAGAAAGGCAGGGAACACGATCTTGCTGAGATAGAAAGCGATGGCGTCCAGCGCGATCACGGGGCGTTTCCACAATTCTATGGCGATATTCTCACTCGCCGGAGACGAGAGCCGGGTGAAGACGGTGAGGGCGACCGCAAGCCCTGCCCACGTCAGGAATAAGGGAATCCACTGTTTCGCCGGACGCCGCAAAACGAACAGTTCCAGCGCGACCATCAGGAGGGGGAGCGCGACGCCGGTCGGCTTTGCGAGGAGTGCGAACAGAAAGGCAACCGTCGCTCCGACATAATTCGGCTTCCCGCTCTGCACGGCACGGACGTACAGGAGTAGCGCGAGAACGCCGAAGAAGCCGCTGTAAACGTTGTTGTGACCCGTGACCCATGCGACCGGTTCGGCTTGTAGCGGGTGGCCCGCCCAGAACAACGCTCCGACGACCGCGCCGGGGTCGCTCCCGGTCAGACGGCGCAGGAGCAAAAACACCAGCACGGCGGCTCCGGCGTGAAACAGAACACCGAGGGTGTGGAAAGGAAGCGCGGCGAACGGAGACATTCCGCTCCCGAGTACCCCGACGGGTTGTGGCAATCGGGATACCGTCGCGCATGCCGCCCAGATGGTATTGGTGACCGGGGTATACAGTTGATTGTACGGGGTCGTCCAGAACTGCGCGACGCTCTCCGGGGTGACGGGCAGGTAGTGCGGATTGGCGAAGATATTGTCGTTGTCGTCCCAACTCGTGAATGCCCCGAAACACGCCGCGAGGAAGACCGCCAGCACGACAAAGAATACACCAAGCGCGGGAATCGTCGGGGAAACACGGCGGGGGGCGTTCGTCATCGGTATTTATCCCAACAGGTCGGCCAATAGATCGGCGGTTTCCGCGACAGCCGCTGCAAACGCGGCGATGACCATCTCTATCTGCGCGTCGGTGATAACGAGCGGCGGTTCGAACCGCATTACCTTCGCATTGTTGAGCGTGTATGCCGCGACAACGCCGTGATGTACCAGCGCACCGATGGCGAGTTTTCCCACATCGGCGTCGGCGAACTCGACCCCGATCATCAGCCCGATTCCCCGTGTGTCGGTAAGCAGGTCCGGGTATCTTTCCTGAACGGAGCGCAAACCGGCGAGTAACCGCACCCCTTTCCGCGCCGACTCCGCCGCCAGATCGTCTCGCTCGATAATTTCCAGCGTTTTCAGCGCGGCGACACACGCCAGTTCGTTCCCGCCGAACGTGGACGTATGCAGGAACGGGTTTGTTTTGAACACCTTATCCCAGACTGCGGGCGTACCGACCGTCGCGCCAATCGGGACCACGCCCCCGCCGAGGGCTTTCGCGAGCGTCATAATATCGGGTGTCACGCCGCAATGGTCGCAGGCGAACATCTTGCCCGTGCGCCCCAAGCCGGTTTGAACTTCGTCTAAGATAAGCAGGGCACCGTGCGTGTCGCAGATCTCGCGGGCGGCGGAAATATAGCCGCGCGGCGGGATACGAATCCCGTTCTCACCCTGTATCGGTTCCAGAATCACGGCGGCAGTTTCCGCGTTTACCGCGCTTGCCAGAGCGTCAACGTCGCCGAACGGGATATGGGTGAAGCCGGGGATCAGGGGCGCGAACGGAGTTTTATATACGTCGCGCCCCGACGCCGAAAGCGCGCCGAACGTTTTGCCGTGGTACGACCCGGTCGTGGAAACGAAGTTCGCGCGCCCGGTAGCGATGCGGGCAAATTTCAGCGCGGCTTCCACGGCTTCCGTGCCCGAGTTTGAGATAAACGAATATTGCAAGTCGCCGGGAGTAATCTGCGCGAGCCGTTCGCAAAGGTCGGCGAGCGGCTTGTTCAAGAATGTCTTGGTGGAAAGCGGCAGTTTGGCAGCCTGCTCCTGCACGACGGCGACCACTTCCGGGTGCGCGTGCCCGAGCGAAAACACGCCGTACCCACCGAGGCAGTCGATGTACTCCGTCCCTTGCAGATCCGTGATCGTCGCGCCGCAACCGCGCCACTCGATTTTGTCGAAGCCCGCCAGTTTCAGCAGGTTGAGCGCGGTCGGGTTCACGTAGCGGGCGTATTTCTCGATGGTTTCCTGCGTGATCCGTTCGGCGTCCTCGGGAGTCGGTAGCGAGGCTCCCGCGCGGGGAAGAAGGTCGTGTCGTGCGTCCATTTGCGCGTAGTGTATCATTTCGGTACGGTGCCGTGCCGTCACCGGGAGGGGGTTTCCGGGGAGGGTTCACCGGGGCATGAATGCCCCGGCTAACGTCTTCTAAGCTGGGTAAACCCGGCTCCCAGCGTCGATATGTTCGCGCATTGACGAACCAACAAACTGATCCTATCTCGGTAGCCCGATTCATCGGGCTTGAAAAACATTAGCCGGGGCATTCATGCCCCG
>JACMIS010000644.1 GCA_014381035.1 Armatimonadota bacterium | reverse complement strand
TTATCGCCGAGGTATGCAAGCGTGTGAACCCCGCTTTCTGTGACCGCGATGTCGCCGGGGCGCAGGGTGGAGTAGTCGGCGTCATTCAGGCTTTTCGCATCGGAAATAGAGGCGGTCAAGCCACGGTAGTTCTCGCCGAGGGCTTTCGCCGAAGCGTCGAACCACCACAGCGTCGCCGCCGTGCGGAGGAGAAGCGGGTTACCGGTGCGGATTCCTTCCCGGAAATTAGCGTCTATCATTGCGCCACGCACCAAGCCCGAGCAATCAATTCCGAGCCGTGTTTCGCCGCCCCACACATACGTTGTGCCTTCCAGCGACCGAAGCGACTCGACATAAGCGGCGCGAAGTCGCTCGCCATCGACTAATTTTCCCGGGGAGAGCAAAAACAATGCGGTGAGGGTCGGGACGGTCATGCTGAACGTAAGCACCGCCCGCTGGCGGCGATACAGATATGTCCCGACAAGCCATAACAATACGGCGGCGGCGACCATGCCTGCTCGAAGCAGACCGAATCGAAAAGGGAGTGCGAGCATCGCGACAATACTTGCCAGCGTTGCCCACCAAAGCACTACCAACACCTTGTCCATCGCCGAGCGGCGGGGACGTTCAATAAACGAAAGCGGCATCGTTTTTCCTTCTACCCTCGATAATTCATTTTCGGTTGAAGGAGGCGTAAATTGTATACTTGTTTTGTCTGGGTTCATAATGGCAAAATGCTTCGTATTGATAACGCGGAAAATCATGGCTGGTTACGCGAAATAGTAAGTCCTTTTGATTCCGTTTCCTGAAACGAGCGAGTAGTATTCCCACAACATAATCTTACGGTTGATGCGGGGAGGCGATAAGCGATGACATTGGACAGTATTCTCGACAGCGCGACAAAAGCACGCGTACCAGTTCTTCTCTGGGGACCGCCTGGCGTCGGAAAGTCGGCGGCAATAAACTCCTGGGCGAAACGACGCGGGCAGGCGTGCTGGACGGTGATTGCATCACTCCGCGAGCCTGCCGACTTCGGCGGATTACCGGTCCTTTCTGGAAAGGAGTCCGAGATCAGTGTCGCATTCGCGCCGCCCCGTTTTGCGGTGGAAGCGTCCACCAAGGGAGGTGTTATTTTCCTAGACGAACTGACTACCGCACCGCCCGCAGTTCAAGCCGCGCTTTTGCGAGCCGTGGTAGATAAGGCGTTCGGCGATCTGGATCTCGACCCGGCAAAGGTAACCCTCATCGCCGCCGCGAACCCACCCGAGGAAGCGGCGGGCGGTTGGGATCTCGCCCCGCCCCTCGCCAATCGATTCACGCACCAGAAGTTCACGCTTGACCCGCCATCGTGGATCGAGCGGTTCCCGTCCTATTGGAACGAAGCCCCCGAACTTTCCTGGGCAGGGCGCAACGTGGACGAGGGCACCTGGGGGAATTCTCGATCTCTCGTCGCGGCATTCGTTCGCACCCGGCCTGATCTGCTCCTATCCGTCCCCAAAGACGAATCGAAGCGCGGTCAGGCTTGGTGCTCTCCGCGCACCTGGGATTTCGCGTC
>JACMIS010000643.1 GCA_014381035.1 Armatimonadota bacterium | reverse complement strand
CGGTCTACCCGGTCCGCGCCGCGACGGAGCATCCTATCTACGAAAATCAGAGGGTTTACCAGTTCGTCGATTACTTGCGCGACGGTTCGGACGCCGCAATCGCACTCGCCGGGGAACGGATGATCGCGGCGCATCATTCGTATTCGCGGTGCGGCATCGGGACCGACGAAACCGATCTATTGGTAGAGTTAGCGCGGACGCAGGGAAGTACGGTCGCCGGGGCGAAGATTACCGGGGGCGGTTCCGGCGGGACGGTCTGTGTGCTGGTAAAAAAATTGGACGAGGAACGGGTTATCGCATCAATCCGTGCGTCCTATACGGCAAAAACTGGTATCACGCCGCGATTAATTCGGGGGACCTCTCCAGGGGCGGCGGCGACACCGGTTCGCACGGCCGGGTGAACCCGGTTTGCGAAACGGGTACGAACGACTGTTTGTTTCCGTATAGAGTAGTGGGAATAAAATGATTGTAGAAATCCGCGACGAAGTGGCAACACTCCGGGGGGGGCTGGCAAAAAATCAGGGGGACGCGATCTTCTTCGCGCTGACGATGGGACTTCGGCATCGCCCGTCGGGCATGGTCTTGGATCTCGGCGATGTGACACAGGCGACAGCGGACGGTGCGCAATCGCTACGCGAGGCGGCGGCGAGGGTAACCAACCTGTTCCCCGGCGTGCGGTTGATTCCGGCGAACGCTTCCGCGAATATTACCCGTGTCGTGAGTGGAAATGGCATTTCCGGTCCTATCGTTGCCACAGTCGCCGAAGCGCGAGCAACTTTGAAAAGTCTACCGTCGCCCGCTGTTTTGAACGGTGCGGATAGTGAGCGTGGGCAACGGCGTGCGGATGGCAGTAGCCGCTATCCGGTCGTGATCGCAGGATTGCTTGGTTCGGAAGCCGATGCTCATGCCGTCGCCGTCGCCTGTCGCCTCGCGGGGTCGATCCCGTCCGACACGGAGACCGGCGAACCGGTAGCGCGGATGCACCTCGCCCACGTTTTGATCGTACCGCGCGACCGCTCCTTGCTCGCCCCGCTGGACGCCGAGGAGTCCGCCGTGAAGCGGCTGACGCAGTTCGCGTTCGCAGTCGAGGACGGCGGGTGCGTCGCGGACGTGATCACGCAAATCGAACGCACGCGTGACGGCGGCGTTTGTTTGACCGAACTCGCCGGCGAATTACGGGCGACATTTTTAGTGCTCGCTTTGGGTACAAATGCATCCAGTGAGGACGTTTCCATGGCGCGGTATGTCGTGGAGCGTGCGCCGTGCGAAGTGATTGTGAATCGAGTGCGGTTATCGGATTTACAGGGGGGCGATGAAGCCGTAACGTCAGGTAAGGAACAAAAACATGACCATTGACTGGGCGAACCCGGCGGAACTCGGGACTGCGGTAGCGGTCGGAGCCGGGATTTTAACGGGCGGATTATTGATGCTTCGTCGGATGATGCCAGCGGATAAAGTCAAGCGCGACCCGATCATCGCGCTTCCGCTCAAGCAGTACCGGCGAATCCTGGTACCGACCGGGGTCGGTATGTGCCACGATGACTATGTCACCGAGGCGGCGTCGCTCGCGTGCCATCTCGCGGGCAAGAAGGGCTCGACTCCGACCGAGGTTGTTTTTACCTACGTGATTCCAGTGCCGCGTGCGCTGCCGCTCAACGCCGACATGCCGCTGGAAGAAGCGGAAGCGGACCGGGTGCTCAATGCCGCCGCCGACCTCGCCAAAAAGCGCGGCTTGACGAAGGTCACCAAGCAGCTGCGTAAAGGGCGCACCGTCGAGGATGAGACGATCAAGGCGGTCGAACAGGAGAGCGCGGACCTGGTGATCCTCACCCCGCAAACCCACGCGGCGGCGCAGACCGCGATGCCGCTCGCGTCCAACGCGAACGCTACCACGGTCCCCGCGACGCAGGCGGCGGTGGTCCATGCCATCCACGCCGGTATCGGTGCCGGGGGCGGTTCGTGTTCGTTCCTAAATAAGTCCCGGTGTTACGCCGAACTCGACACGATGCAAACGTCGGACGAGAGCGAGACGGTGACCGGCAAACTTCTGCGCCGCCTCCCGTGCGAAGCGATGGTCGCGCGTCAGGCGAGCACGACCACGACGACGATGCCGGTCGCGTTCTCGCGGAATTGATCGGGACGGGCGATTCGCTCTACAACGCGCTTGCAATCAAGCGTCGGAGCGAATCGCCCCAGAAGTGCCACCCCTCCCAGCAGAATACCCCGAACCAGAACAGCGTCACGTAAGGCGGCTTCGCCCAGCAGTGCCACTCCTTTACTCCTCGGGACGCCGCGAGAACATAGAACAGCGTTGCCAGTCCCGAGAGAGCGAGCAGGCTGTACTGCCGGAACAGCAACACCAGAAACGCCGCCTTGCAGAACGTGAACGCGTACCCTTCGTAGCGTTTGCCCTGCCCGATCCGATCATACTCGGTCATCCGTTTGATTGCCTCTCAGGGAAAAATGCCGTTGCTACGCCAGTGGCGGCGAGCGTTAATCTGTCGGTCATGATTGAGTCGCAACCGGACGATAGTTGTCCGCCCGACATCGGTAAGTCCGATCATGTGGTTGGCGTCGTTTACGGCGAGTGCGAGATTGTCATAGTCGCTTGTGCCACCGCGCATCTCCGGGTGAATGTGCTCTACCTCGAACACGCCGTTAAACACCTGCTCCGGCGCATGG
>JACMIS010000642.1 GCA_014381035.1 Armatimonadota bacterium | reverse complement strand
GGGCTGGTACTACTCGCGTCCTACAACCCGCTCCTGCTCGGGTTCGATCTGATCCTGATTGTCGCGATGGCGTTCATCGTCGGCGTCCTGGGCTGGGGCGCACTGCGCACCAGTATCAAGGAGTCGAAGGAAAAGTACCACGTCGCCGACTGGCTGGAGGAGATCGCGCGGTGCCACGCCGGTTTCAAACTGCACGGCGCGAAGGAGTATCTGGTGTCCCGCGCCGACGATCTGGTAGTGTGCTACCTGAAAGCGCGGGACGCACACTTCCGCGTCCTGGTGCGGCAGTCGTTCGGCTATTATCTATTTCAAGCGGTGGCGAGCGCGGGCATTATCGCGGTGGGTGGCTACCTCGTGATCAACCGGGAACTCACGCTCGGGCAACTCGTCGCCGCGCAGATCGTGGTCGTGTCGCTCCTCGCCGCGCTGGAAAAACTGATCCGGCAGGGCGAGCAGGTGTTCGATCTCCTGACCGGGCTGGACAAGATCGGACACGTACTCGACCTCGAAACCGAGCGTGAAGGCGGCAACCCGCGCATCGGCGTAGCGGAGGACATGACGGAACCGGGGCGGGACGGGGCGAGCGTCCGCATCCACGACCTGCGCTTCTCCTACGCGTCGGGTTCGGAAATTCTGTCCGGCTTGAACCTGACGATTGCGCCGGGCGAGCGCGTCGGGCTGGTCGGGTCGTCGGGCGCGGGGAAGACCACGCTGACCTCGCTCCTGTGCGGTCTGGAGGAGCCGTCGCACGGGATCGTCGCCGTGGACGGTGCCGACGTGCGCGAATGGGACCTCGCGAACCTGCGCCGCCATGTGTCGCGCGTCGGCAACGACGTGGAGATTTTCGACGGCACGATCACGGAAAATATCACGGTCGGTCGGGACTACGTGACCCCGGAGCGGGTAAACCGCGCCCTGGAACTGTCGCACCTGTCCGGCGACCTGGCGCGGATGCCACACGGGACACAGACCACGCTGGTAACCGGCGGGAAAAACCTGTCGCGCGGTCAGGCGCAGCGCGTGCTGATCTCCCGCGCCATCGCCGGGGAACCGCGCCTGCTGATTCTGGACGAGGCGTTCAACGCGGTAGACGAGAAGACCGGGAACGCGATCCGGGACGCGCTGTTCGCCCCCGAAAACCCGTGGACCATTTTCGCGGTCACGCACAACGCCGAAACCGTGATCCGCTGTTCGCGGGTGGTCGTATTGGATGAGGGGCGCATCGTGGAGGAAGGCGAGCCGATGCAACTCGCACGGCAACAAGGTAGCGCGTTGTGCCGTCTGTTCCCGTCGCTCGGCGACAGTCTGCGCGGTAGGGCGGGGCGCGATGCCGGGTTCGCGCGGCGTGACACGCCGCGCCGTCCCCGACTGAATCTGGTAGCCGGGGAAACCCGAACATTGACAGGCGGAGGAATCCGATAAATGAGTATCGCGAAACAGTATGAAACGGGCGGCACCGGGAGCGACAGTCCGTTGCAACGGGCGCGTTCGCTCGGAATGGTACGCGCGAAGAAGAGCGGTCCGCGCATCGCCGCCGCGCTGACGATGGTCGTCGCCGTCGTCGCGGCGTGCCTGGTATTCGTGCCGATCCAGCAGACGGTGAACGGCTACGGGCAGGTGATCGTCTATTCCGCGATGGACCGCCCGCAAAATATCGAGGCGCAGATTCCCGGACGCCTTGCGGAATGGCGCGTACAGGAAGGCGACACGGTCAAAAAAGGCGACACTATCGCGCGGCTCGAAGACATCGACAGCAAGTTCCTGGACACGAAGCAGGTCGGTCGTCTGGGCGAGCAACGCGCCGCCCTCGCCCGCCAGCGGCAACGCTCCGAAGGGCGTATCAAGCAGATGGAAGCGCAACGAAACCAACTGGATGCGTCGCGCGAGGCGGCACTTGCCGCCGCGACACAACGTATCCGGCAGGCGAAGGAGCGGGAGCGTGCAACGTATCAAGCCCTGGTCGCGACGCGAAAAGGCGGCGATATCGCCCGTGACGTAGCGCGGGTGTCCGCCGGGGAGCGCGTGCGGCAGATCGACGACCGCATACTGCAGGCGGAACAGGCACTCGCGTTCGCGAAACAGAACGCGCAAACCGCGCGACTCCAGCGCGACCGGATGGCGGAACTGTTCAAGGAAGGGCTACGCTCACGCCGCGATGACGAACTTTCCGAGAACGACCTGGTGCGCACCCGTACCGAGGTGGAACGCGCCGAAGCCGCGCTGAAAATCGCGAAGCGCGACCGCGTTTTAGGCAACCTGGACCAGAACCGCACCGACATCGAGATCGACCGTGCTAAAGCGGAGATTGAACGCGCCGACGCGAACTTAGAAGTTTCTCGCCGCGACGTGACGAACGCTGTTTTCGACCGCACCCGCATCGAAGCCGACACCGCCGCCGCGATCAACGCACTATCGGGCAGCATCGAATCGGCACGGGAATCGCTCGCCAAGATCGACGCGGACCGACAAAAACTGGAGGTGGAAGTGGAAAACGTGGTCCAGAGGCGCGGGCAACAGGCGGTCACCGCGCCGCGCGACGGGCGGGTAGTCCGGCTCTTACGGGTCGGCGCGGGCGAAACGGTGAAAGCGGGCGACGTGCTCGCGATGATCGTCCCGGCGAGCGAGGACATCGCCGTGGAACTGATGATAAACGACAACGACATCCCACTCGTTTCGGAGGGGCGGCAGGTGCGGCTCCAGTTCGCGGGCTGGCCCGCACTCCAGTTCGCCGGTTGGCCCTCGGTCGCGGTCGGGACGTTCGCCGGGAAAGTCTCGGTGATCGACGCGGTGGACGACGGCACCGCCCGCTACCGTATCATCGTGCGCCCGGACAGGGAGCAGATCGCGGCTACCAAGGATGAACCCTGGCCCTCCCTATCGCGTCTGCGCCCCGGCGCGGAGGCGACCGGCTGGGTGCTCCTCGATACCGTGCCGCTCGGCTACGAACTGTGGCGGCAGTGGAACGCGTTCCCGCCGACCGTGAAACGCGCCCCGGTCGGCGAAAAGGAGAAGGACGAGTTGAAACCGTTCAAGGACAAGGACGGCGAGAAGGACAAGCCGTACATCCCGGTGAAGGGCAAGAAATGACTTTCAGGGGTCGAAAAAAACGGGGCACTGAACAGAACAGAAGGATTGCCCTGCAGACCACTCCTGATACACGATCAAGCGGTGCCCGACTGATAAAATAGGGGCTTGGGGGAGGGGGCGAATGAAACAATTTCGATGGCGGAGCGCGTCGGGCCGAGGGCTCGAACATCTGGTTTTTGAAAGGAATGAAGCCACGATGACGGCTCGTTCGGTTGTGATCTCCGACGAAGGTTTTGCCTGTCGCTATGAGGTAGACCTTGACAACGATTGGTGTACGCGCCGGGTGTATGTCGCGCTGATCGGCGTGGGACAGTCATGCGAACTGTTCTCCAGCGGCGCGGGGGCGTGGAAGGTCAACGGGCAGGCGGCTCCCGATCTTGCGGAAGCGATTGACACCGATATTACCGTGACGCCGTTCACCAACACCCTGCCAATACGGCGACTATCCCTGGAAATCGGTCAGTCGCGAGATATCGTCACCGCCTATGTCGCCCTGCCGTCGTTCGAGGTCTTCCCCGACCCGCAACGCTACACACGGCTTTCGGCGTTTACCTATCTCTTCGAGTCTCGCGACAGCGATTTCCGACGTGAGTTGACCGTTGATGCGGACGGGTTCGTGACCGATTACGCCGGTCTGTTCTCGCGGGAAGTCGTAACCGCCACAAGGAACGAATATCCCAAAGGGGGTGAAATGATTTCGCTATAAAGACAGCAAGGATACATGCCCATTCCTGGGAACCCGCCCCGCCCCCGTTCCGTAAATCAAAGACACGTTTCGCGTTCTGACTTGCCTCTTGACAGATGGGGCGCGGCGTGATATTATTTCCCTTGACGAACAGGGAGCGGGAACGCACCCTGTTTTTTATTGCCCTTATTTTCGGCGCGAAATCTGTTTTTCGCTCTTCAAAAGCAATGGCAATACGGTGCTCGAAAAGCGACACCGGAAAGAATTGGAAGCATATCTTATGGCGACCGCGACTGATACCGTAAAAACCGAAGATTCCGCGCAAGGATTTAACATCGGGCGATACCTGTCCGAGGTACAAGTCGAGCTTAAGAAAGCCGAATGGCCCACCCGCGCCGAACTGATCCGTTTGACGCAGGTCGTTCTGACCCTCATCTTTATTGTCGCCGTCTATTGTGGCGGTCTCGATGGGCTTTTAGGTCTGGTCACGAACCGGCTATTTAACCGAAATAGTTAGTGGACTGTGGTCAACCGCGAATGTGACCTTCTCCACTGTAATTAAAACAAATGCAACGCAACTGGTACGCGATACATACGTATTCGGGTCACGAAAAAAAGGTCAAGACCAATATCGAACGACGCGCCGAGACGATGGGGCTCGGGGGCAAGATCTATGAGATACTGGTCCCCGAGGAGTCTGAGCAACGCAACCGGGACGGTGTCAAAACGGAAGTCAAGAAAAAGGTCTTCCCCGGCTACGTGCTGATCGACATGATTCTGGACGATACGACGTGGTACCTCGTGAAATCCACTACGGGAGTCACCGGGTTCGTGTCGTCGGGTAACAAGCCGGTCGCGCTCCAGCCGCACGAAGTATTTCAGATCAAGGAAGCCCTCGACCCCGCGAACGCGGCGGCGAACCCGAAAAAGGTCTGGGAAAAAGGCATGGTGGTACGCGTCACCAGTGGTCCGTTCGAGGATTACACCGGCAAGATAGACGACGTGAACGATCAAAAGTCCACGCTCCGTGTCCTGATCTCGCTATTCGGACGCGACACGCCCACCGAACTCGACTTTAATCAGGTCGAAAAGTTGTAGCCTCCTCCCCCAAACCCTCTCTCATTCCGATGAGGGAGGGGTCTGGGGGAGGGAGGACCGTAGGAGACCCGCCTATTTTAT
>JACMIS010000641.1 GCA_014381035.1 Armatimonadota bacterium | reverse complement strand
TGGTCGTTCCCCCTTCCCCGCCCCCACGACAAAAATAAAACCTAACTCCTGCCCCGCCGTGCCATGAACATCGTTGCTACAGCGACGGCGGCCATGGCCGCCGTGACCGCGAACACCCCGACACGCTCTCGCGGCACGGCGGACTTCCTTGCTTTTGCGGGAAGATCCGCCGGACGAAACAAACTCCCCGCGACTTCCGCGACGGTGCGGCGCGGAGCGAAACGTCCGGAAAGTGTCATCAGATAGTTCGCGGTGCCGACAACCGCGACCGGGGCATTTTTATCCAGCGCGGCGAGCGTCTCCTCAGCGACCTGCTCGGGCGTATGTTGCCGTGTTTTCTCAAAGTGCCCGCGCAGCATGCCATCGCCGAAACTGGTCGCCGTACCGCCGGGACATAGCCCGACGATGCGGACGCCGTCCGCGCCCTGCTCCGTAACCTCGACCGCCAACGCTTCGGTGAACGACAGCACGAACGCCTTGGTCGCACCGTATACCGCCATGAACGGCACGGGTTGAAAGGCGGCGGTGGACGCGATGTTCACGATCCCGCCCCGATTACGCGCGATCATTTGCGGCAGGTAGAGGTGCGATAGTTCCACCAGAGCTTGTACATTCACTTCGATCATGTCGCGGCTTTTCGCCGGGTCGGTGGCATCGAATGTGCCGTGTGTCCCCCATCCCGCGTTATTGATGAGAAGGTCAACCGTTAAGCCGCGCCGGTCGGTTTCGGCTTTGATCGCGGCGGGCGCGGCGGCGTCCGACAGATCGGCGACCACGGTTTCCACGCGGGTACCATGTGAGGCGAACAGTTCGGCGGCGAGGGTTTCCAGATCGCCCCCGGCACGGGCGGTCAGGATCAGGGAGCGGACACCGCGTTTGGCAAGGGCACGCGCGAGGGCGGCACCGATGCCACGCGACGCCCCGGTAATAAGCACGGTTGATTCGGAATACGGGTAGATCGGCATACGGACATTGTACCCGTATTCCGAATCAGGCTAGGGGCAGATCTCTCGGAGAGCAAGAGGCAAGATGAATACTGTCACCCGACGAGCAGGGCGACCACTTCGTCAAGCGGCATGACGTTGCCCCGCCCCCACGCAGACGCGAACCGCTTTGTTCCCAGCGCGTCACGGCACTGCGTTTCCGCTTCGACCACCGACACGCCACCCTTGTCTACCGGTTCGGTGCCTTGTTCGTCGAACAGGTGCCGCGCCGCGCCGTAGGCAACGGCTGCGCGTTCCCAATCGCCGAGGGAGCGCAACAATGCGGCGTAGTTCGTGAGTAAGTACGCCATGCGAAACCGATCCCCGCATCGGTGAAGCCGCTCCATCGCTTCACTCCAGTATGCCCGCGCCACCACGAGATCGCCGCTCTGGCTGGCGACACCCGCCAGACCGTCCAGAGCGAGCGCGATCCCTCGGTCGTCGCCGATCTCGCGCCGCACGACGATTTCTTCTTCGTAGAAAGAAACCGCCGCGCTCGCCCCTTCGGCGTTCTTCTTCAAAAGCCCGAGGTTATGTAGCGATACGGCAATACCTGCCTTGTGACCGAGTTCGCGACTAAGCGCGAGGGCTTCCCGGTAGCACGATTCACTCGCGGAAACGTCCCCGTCGGCTTCGGCGAGCGCACCGAGCGGCGACAGGCACTGCATGACGCCACGCTTTTCGTTGGCGGCGCGGTAGAGCAAGATCGCGCCTTGCAGATGTGTCCGGGCGTCATCGTTCTCCAGACGCATTCGGCACATCTCGCCGAGGGCGTATAGAGCACGGGCACGCGTGAGCGGCGGAACCGGTTCGCCCGTTGCTTCCGCCCGGCGTAACAAAGCCGACAGAATGCCGTACCCTTCCCGCAGATACCCTCCGTTCACCCATAGCCGGTTCAAGCGTCCGGCGAGGAGCAAACCGCCCGCGGCCGGAACACCGCCCGCCTCCGTCATCCCTAATGCGGCGCGGAAATTAGGCAACTCGCGTAACAACCGCCGTAACACCGAGCGACTCCGGGCAGTGTAGGCATTCGCGGCAGCGTCGTCGGCAATCGCTTGCAGGGCGCATAGGTATCGCTCTCGCAACGCAATGTCATCCCCCGGAGTTTCTTCCTCGGTGACTTGCTCCGCAGCGAACTCGCGGAGGGATTCCAAAAGTTCATACCGCGAATCATCCGGGTCGTCCCCGTCTGATTCTTCCATCAAACAAACGAGGGAACGATCTCTGAGACGTGCCAAACCATCCACGGAAAAAGCCTCGCCAGCGACAGTATCCGCCATATCTGCCGTGAACCCGCCATGAAATACGGAGAGTCTGCGCCATAACTTTCGTAGATCGGGCGGGAGTAGATCGTAACTCCAGGCGATAGCGTTCCACAGCGACCGATGACGCTCGACGCGGTCCGCCGTTTTGCGCGACGCCAGCAGTCCCCACCGCTCGTCCCGCGCGGCTAATTTCTGCGCCATCTGTCCGGGAGTGAAAACCGATGCCCATGCCGCAGCAAGTTCGATGGCAAGTGGCAGACCATCCAGAAGTCGGCAAAGGTTCACTACGGATGCCGCGTTTCGCACCGTCACCGCGAAGTCGGGCGTTGCCGAACGCGCCCGATCCGCGAACAGCGCGACCGAAGGATTCTGTAACAGTGCGGCAGGATCGGTTTCGGCTTCATCCGGCAGGACAAACGTTTCGACGGCGAGAAGCGATTCGCCCGGAACACCGAGCCGTCGGCGCGAGGAAATGAGGCAGCGCACCCCCGAGACCGAGCGCAACAAGCGGGCAACAAATCGCGCCCCACTATCGGGTTCGACCTGCTCGAAATTATCCAGAACCAGAAGCGGCACGGTTGCGGTAGCGGCGAGTTCGCGCAGGTGCGCGGTGACTTGCTCCCAATCATTGCTAGCGGCACCACTGGCAGGTGGCAACTTTAGCGCGTCGCGGAGAGCGTCCGCGATCTCCTCGCCCCGCACGATGGAGGCAAGTGGCACCCAGACAACGCTTCTCCCCCAGATCCGCGCGGCTTCCACAGAAAGCCGTGTTTTCCCGATCCCACCGGGACCGAGCAACGTTATCACGGAAACAGACGCATCATTCAAATGCGTAATAACCTGTGCCATCTCCTTTTCGCGTCCGAAAAAGCGGGTAAAAAAGTGGGGCAGGTTGCTCGTGACTTGCGGAGAACTCCGGGCGTCCGAAATGAGCGCGCCATCGGCAGGTCGCGCGTCACCGGCGGACGGGTGCACGACGCCGGTTCCGGCTACCTTGTCGGAAGACTCGCTTTGTCCACGGCGCGATGCGAGCGTGTCCGCTTCCGCGTCACGTCCCAGTTTGCGGAGCAGATCTTCCCCTTCCTCAAGAGCATCGAGAAACCGCGAATGCAGTCGTTCCCGCTCATCCAACACCCAATCGTCGTAAAAACCAGGTAACAACGGCGCATCGTATAGGGTCACGGCTTGTAACAACAAAACGGCGCGTTCGGCGTGGTTTTCCGGTGCCGTGCGATAAAGGCGACCCGCTCTGGTCAGGGCGTCCTCGAAGCGGAAAACATCGGAAACGAACGCCTCGCGGCGCAATCCGATGCTGGCGCGGTCCGCGACGATCAGTTCGCCTTCGCTCGCGTTCGGCGTTTCCAGCTGGCGACGTAGCGAGTTCAGCGACACCCGAAGCGAACGGCGTGCTTCTTCATCGCCATCGTCGCCCCAGAAGCGCACCGCGAGTTCCTCGCGGGGGTGGGTGCGGTTAGGGAAAAGCGCGAGGTAGCTCAACAAAGCGGCGGTTTTCTGCGTGCGAAACCGCGATTCCTGGCGATCACCGCTTTGCAAGCGCAAGCCGCCCAGAAGGCGAATCTCCCATAACAAGGATGCCATTATAACGCATAGATTCGTGAAGAAAAAGCAAGTATCCTTCGTGCGTGGATGATATTCGTTCCGGAGACCTTCTCATCCCCACGTCAACGCAGGGTTGAAGCGTCGGTTGCGGCGTCGATGCACCCGAAGTTTTTTCTCGACCCGTTTTGCATTTGCCGTTATCGTGCGATATAGAAGGCAGACAATCAGAAGAATGTCACCGCGACGCTTTTATTCCGGGAGTTTTCCACAGGATAGACAGGGTAATAAAATGATAAATACTGGATCAGCCGGAAGTAGCGATTTCCGTTCCCATGCGATCTCCGAAAACTCGGTTTCTGTACCTATTTCGCCGACGCGATACCCATCGGCAGGATTCACCTTGATCGAATTGCTTGTCGTTATCGCTATTATCGCGGTGGTTGCCGCCATCCTGTTCCCCGTTTTCGCTCAGTCGCGAGAGAAGGCGCGACAAACTTCCTGTTCATCAAATTTACGGCAGGTATCCCTTGCTCTACAGCAATACGTTCAAGATTTCGACGAAACATATCCCCCCGAGGTCGTACAGGTACCTCCGATCAACGGCGGCACCGAGGACGCCCGCCCCTTCGACAGAGAGTTGGTTCCCTATCTCAAAAACGACGTCGTTTGGGCTTGCCCGAGCGATGAGGCGATACGCAACAACACATCGCTGTGGGATGGCTCCTACAAAGCGTCCCAAATGCCGCGCTCTTACGGCATCGTTAACCGCCTCGTCACCCAGGAATCCTATGCCGTCGGCATGGGGAACGACGAGAATACCGGGGTAGTCGACCGACGCGTCGCGGACGTAGAGCGACCTTCGGAAACAATCGCCCTGGTTGAAAGTTGGGCGACGTTCCCCGGCAACCAATCCGACAGCGTACTTAGCGGTCTCTCCGGGTCGACTTTGCTCGGGTGCGACGCCTGGAAACTGCCGGGACGCACCAAGCCCGCGGCCACAGCGATAGATAGCTTCGTGCCTTGCAAGAACGAATTCGAGGATGTGGGGGCGATGCCGGCGCGGGGGCACCAGAAATTTGGCAACTATGCTTTCGTGGACGGACACGTCAAGTCGCTTCGCTGGGAGCAAGTCCGCAGCGACGACTTCCGCCCCTTCAAAATCAAAAAGCCCGACGCGACTTTCCAACCGTAGCAACATCGCGTCGCCGGATTTCCGAACGGCATCCCCGTATTCATGCGATGACCGTGCTATACTTTCGGTATGTCTCCCCTGCACAACAATTCTTTGTTCGCGGAATTAGTGAAACGATTCGGCGACGATTCGGTACGCCGCCCCGATGGTTCCGGCGCGGAAACGTTTACCGGTTGGTATCCGGTCGCGGTGAAGCAGCGTCAAGCCGGGGAGGAAACCCCGACACTCCTTGCTATCGTCTCTCCGGCAAACACACGCGAGGTAGGCGATCTCTTCCATTGGGGCGATACACAGAGTGTTTCTGTAGTGCCGGTCGGGGGCGGTTCCAATACTGTGGGGAGCACGTTACCCGAGACCGGTCGCGCCACTGTCGCCGTGACTCTATCCCGTCTCGATTCGATTGCCTGGGACGAAACCTCGCTTTGTGTGACGGCGGGGGCGGGCGTTCTTCTTTCCGATCTGGAGGACACATTGAACCGTCACCAATATACCCTCGGTTCACTTCCGCAAAGTGCACGTATCGCCACGGTCGGGGGAGCGGTCGCGACCGAAGCCTTCGGACTGTTGGCGGCGGGCTACGGTGGGATTCGTGAAAACACGCTCGCCCTCGAAGCGGTTCTACCCGGCGGTGAAATCATCCGCACGTCCGCGAACAGTGCGGCGACACGAACCGTTCACCATCTACTGATCGGGACCGAAGGGGCATTCGGTACAATCACCGCCGCTACGCTTACGATCCGCCCCGTTCCGGAAGTGCGCGCGTGGTGTGCGTTCGCCTTTGGCACGGTCGCGGACGCCTTCGATGCCCTGCGCCTTGTGTACCGGAGCGACGCCCGCCCCACGGGAGTACGTTTCCTCGATGCCCCTGCCACCCGCGAACGGTTCGCGGACACAGTGCCCGACGGCAACTCGCTTCTGCTTTTGGGGGTGGAGGGAAGCGAGATCGTACAAACCGGGCAGTACCAGACCCTGTTCGCCGTCTGCAAGCAGGTAGGCGGTGCCGAAGTGGGCATTGACGGCGACGCCTGGTATGAATCCGAGCGGTTCCGCACCGATGCTTTCGCCGCGAACGGACGTCCCGGTAGCGTCGCCGATATTCTATCCGTGTTCGCGCCGTGGTCGACGCTGAATGCGGTTTACCGCGCGCTTACCGATGCGCTACGGCCCGATGTTTCCGGGCTTTCGGCACAGATCGGATACGCGACGCCGCACGGTGCCGCACTCGATGTTCGATTCGTTGCCGAGACCCCCGCCCCCAGAGATGCCCTCTCCCGCCACGAACGGATCCTGCAAAATGCGCAGGAGATCGCACTCACACACGGCGCGAACGTAGCGCACCACTACGGCATCGGCATCGCCCGTCGCGCCTGGGCAAACGCCGAACGCGGCGCGGCACAGACAGAGGCGTTGCGCCGGTTGTCGGCTCGTTAAGGTTTCGGACCATGAACGCTCCGAAACCTTAACGGACCTTACACCCACCAGGCAAAAAAAAGCCCGGCGGGACTGTGAAGTCCACTCTCCGGGCAAGTCATGGTGTTTCTCGTGCAATTTATTATACTGCAATATTTATGCCGCGCAACAGCATTTAGAAAAATAATCTGTTTATTTTTTCAAATGATTCGCGAGTGCCTCGAATGTCGTCACCTGCTCTTCCAGCACGGCTAAAGCCCCTTGCCAGAAACCGGCGTCCGCGAGGTTTACCCCGAACGGTTCAACCAACTCCTGCGGCGAAAGGGAACCGCCCGCACTCAAAAACCGCAGGAACTTCGGCGCGAATGTTTCCGCCCCCTCGTCCACGCATTTTTTGTACAGTGCGAGTGCGAGCAGTTCACCCCAGGTGTAGGCATACACATAAAACGGTGTGCTGATAAAGTGCGGGATATACGACCACCACGACGCATGATCCGGCAGAAGCGTCACCGAGTCGCCGAACATCGCCCCGACAGCGGACTGCCACAACTCTCCGAAACGCTCCGTACTGACTTCACCGCTTTCAAGCCGCTCCCGGTGCGCCGACTGCTCGAATCGGTACAACGCGGTCTGCCGGAAAATCGTGCTCATTGCCTGCTCGATCTGCTCCGCATACAGCGCGAGACGTTCGGTTTCGCTCCGGGTATGGCGGTTCATTTCCGCGAAAACGAGTTGCTCCGCAAATGTAGACGCGACTTCCGCCATCGGCAACGTGCCGTGAAACGAGAAGAAGCCTTTCGGGCGTGCCACGGAGGTATGGATGCCGTGACCGAGTTCGTGGGCAAGCGTGCGAACATCACCCGTTTTGCCGAGATAGTTGATGAATATATACGGGTGCAGGTCCGAGGTGACATACGCGCAATAGGCACCGCCCCGCTTCCCCGGTCGTACCGCGCCGTCAATCCAGTCGCCGGTAAAGAACGCCCGTGCGGTTTCGGCGTAATCGGGATGAAAACCCTCGAATGCCGTCAAACACCAGTCCCGCGCGGTATCGTAAGCAATCGGGGTTTGCGACTCCGTCGTAAACGGGGCGTAACGGTCGTAGTGATACAGTTCGGATAATCCGAGTAGCTCTCGCTTTGCCCGATAATACCGCGCCACTAACGGATAGCCGGACTCCGATGTTCGCACTACCGTCTCGACGATTTCGGCGGATAACTCATTGGTAAGGTGCCGCGCCTCTTCCTGATAGGTGTAACCACGCAAACGGTCCTCCGTGGCTTTATCAGCGATCAATGTGTTGTAGATATAGGTCAGATTTCGCAGATGGGGTGTCAGACCACTGGTGATCGCGTCGGCGGATTTACGGCGCGTCTCGCGATCCGGGAACATCTGCCGGTTCATCGCTTCGGAAAGGGTCAGCGGGTCTTGCTCGCCTTCCATCGCGAAGCGTAAGCCGGAGGTGATCTCCTCAAACAATCGCGTCCATGCCCGTCTCCCGGTGTTTTGCGACTCCTCCCAGACGGTTTCCTCGTCTTTCGAGAGGCGGAATCGGGCGCGGTCCCGCGTCGTTTGCAAATAATGCTGAAAAGAGCCGAGGGTGGGATGATTCGCCCAGGCAGTCAGTGTTTCGGCGGGGAGTCGGGCGAGTTCCAGGTCGAATTCCAACAGTGGAAGCGTTGCCGCAGTGTGTCTCTCGCGCATCGCCTGAAGGAACGCCCCGTTTTGCGGCGAACTATCCGCACTAAAACGGAGCGACGCGAACACAACCGGTTTCTGCGCCTCCTGACGAATACGTTCGTTTTGTCGGAGTGCGTCGCATAATTCGTCCGGCGAAAACGCAGCAACCGCCTGACGGTATTTCAGCGCGAATGCCTCGGCGTGTTGCCGGGCAATCTCAAGCGTTTCGAGAATCCGGGGGTCGTCTGGTGCCGCGAACAGATCGGTCAGATTCCACAGCGGCGCGGAAACAGACGATGTATTTTCCTGGTTTTGCATAACGAGAGCGGGCGGTAGACCACGATGTTCTACCGCCCGACGCAACTATCGCCGACCGGTTGATGAACGTGGGTCGCCGCCACCCTCCGCGGCGGCACGCGACATTTCGGCTTGCATGATCATGTTTTCAAGGTCCACCTTGTTCATGGCGCGGGCAAGTGCCATGTCCTTCGTGATCTTGCCCTGTATATACAGGTCACGCAGGCACATATCCATCGTCTGCATCCCGATGTTTCCCGATGTTTGTATCATCGAGGTAATCTGGTGCGCTTTCGCCTCACGAACCAGGTTACGGATTGCCGGGGTGGCGATCATAATCTCCTGAGCACAGACACGGCCCGCACCATCAATGGTCGGGATCAGTTGCTGGCAAAGCACGGCTTGCAGGTTGTTGGACAGTTGCAAGCGGATCTGCTCTTGCTGACCGGGTGGGAACGAGTCAACGATACGGTCAATCGTGGTCGCCGCCGAGTTCGTATGTAGCGTGGCAAAAACAAGGTGTCCGGTTTCCGCCGACGATACCGCCATCTGCATCGTTTCCAGGTCACGCATTTCCCCGACCAGGATCACATCCGGGTCCTCACGGAGCGCGGCGCGGAGCGCGTTCGGGAACGACTTCGTGTCCTGCCCCAGTTCGCGCTGATTGATCACAGACATTTTATGCTGATGGACAAACTCGACCGGGTCCTCAATGGTAATGATGTGCTCCGAGCGGTTCATATTGATCGAGTTGATCATCGCGGCGAGCGTCGTGGATTTGCCGGAACCGGTCGGTCCCGTCACCAGAATG
>JACMIS010000640.1 GCA_014381035.1 Armatimonadota bacterium | reverse complement strand
TCGCCCCATCGCGCGTTCAAGGCGACCCCGATTTCGGTGGCGTCTGGACGGGGTGTATCACGCGGCGCCCCAGCGACGGAATGTATGTGGCGTTGTACACTGCGATCCCTACTTACGAACCGTTCACACAGGTACAGTGTGCCGCGCTATCGAACGATCTGATGACGTGGGAGAAGGTCGCCGAGAACCCGCTAACTGGCTTGTCCGAAAAGCCGGAAGGCTACGGCGATTGTTTCCGCGACCCGCAAACATTCTTCGGTCCCGACGGTAAATGGTACTGCGTGATCGGCGGCGAGCAGAAAAACGGCAAGGGGGGCGCGGCGTTCCTGTACGAAGCGACCGACGATACGTTTTTGCACTGGCAGTACCGGCACGTATTGTACGAAGGCGACGCCGAAACCGGACACTACTTCGAGTGCCCTGATTTTTTTCGCTTTCCTGGCTCAAACAAGTGGTGCCTCCTCACCTCTCGGGGCAAATCATGGTGGCATGTGGGTACGCTTGATGTCGAGACGATGCGGTTCACGCGTGAAGCATGGGGCGAATGCGACAACGAGCTGTTCTATGCGGCGAAATCCTGCGGTAGTGCGGGGAGCGGGCGCGTCCTCTGGGGTTGGATTCGGGAAGATCGCCCCGAGCCCGAGCAAATCCGGGCGGGGTGGAGTGGAGTGCTATCTTTACCACGCAACCTATATCTATCCGGCGACAACAAGCTCTCTTTCAGTAACCCATCATATGGTTTGGATTCAACTACCCTGCCGGATTTTCTGCCTCGGTTTCTTGTGGGCAAGGATACCGAGTATCTCTTTCCGGGAGAGTTTCAGAATGTGCGGAAGGTCGAGGTGCGCTTTCACACCGGTGCGAAGGCGCACAAACGGGGCATGACTATCCAATGGCAGGGCGGTGAAAGCATCACTGTGCAAATGGGGCGCGGGCGGGGACGGGGACCGAGCAGTATCGGGATTCAGATTGACGGTTCGCTCGTAGAAGTCGCTGCGATGCAAACATACCGTCTCTATTTAGCCGACCCATATTCGTTTACCATTACTATTTTCTCCTATGGGGCGGAGTCCAAAGCGGAGGTTTTGACCTGGGTTTAGCAAAGCAGGCATCGGACGAGATATAGGTGTAAATGACACAGGAACTAAGCACAACTCCCGCCAGAATACCGGTCAATTCACACCGCGTACTGGCAGACTTCGACACCGAGACCGTCACCGTCTATCAAGCCTTCAACCGCGACATCGTTGCCCACGCCGTCGCGGGCGGCACTTTTGGCGAAGGGTTCGGCATGAACCGAATGACGTGGATCAAGCCGTCGTTCGGCTGGATGCTCCACCGCTCCGAGTACGCTACGGCGCACAACCAGGAAGCCATCGCCCGCGTCCGTATCACGCGTACCGGGTTCGATGCGATTCTGGAGGAGGCAGTTCTCACCCACTACGCCCCCGAAGTCCACGAAACCGAACGCGCTTGGGCGAACGCGCTGAAACAGTCGCGGGTGCGCTGCCAGTGGGACCCGGACCGTAACCTGCGCGACGGGAAATTAGAACGCCGTGCGATCCAGCTCGGTATCAGCGGCGATTTCGTGCATCGGTACGTCCACGAATGGATCGTCGGCGTTGAGGACGTGACCGATTTGGCGCACGCCATCCGAGACGCCGTTCGCAGTCGGCATTCTGAGCTACCGGATGTGCCGGAGGAGCGGTACTACCCGGTAAGTGCATCGGTGCGGCGCGATCTGGGGTGTGAGTAGGGAGAAAGGTCAGGTTGCAGGGGCAGAAAGTAGTTCCGGTGGGAAGGCACGGTAGCCACTCCGTGCAGGGACCAGCTATTCCCGGTAGCATAACCCCTTCTCCCTTTGCCCGACTCAACCCCGCGAGCGTGTATACTACCCTGTATGCCCGCCGCAAGCCTCTTCACTCCGGACGGTTTTCGCTCCCTTTTCCGTAAGTGGTCGCGCATCTTCAGTGTCTTCGTTCAAGACGCCCTGACGTATCGCGCCGTCGCCGTGATCTGGATTCTGACCGACACCATCCCGACGCTGGTCATGCCGCTGATCTGGCTCGCTTCTTTTCACGGTCGGACGGAAATCGCGGGCTACGACAAAAACCAGATCACCGCGTATTACCTGGTGTTACTCGCGGTCGGCAACTTCGTCACATGCCACCAGATGTGGGAGATCGCGCAGGACATCAAGGAAGGACGGTTTGCCGCGTTTCTGTTGCGCCCGTTCAGTTATATGACCTATAACTATCTCGGTTTCCTGGCGTGGCGTATCATGCGAACCATGCTGTTCGTGCCGGTGTTCTTTCTTACCGCGTGGGTTTTTCGCGACACGCTACAATTCGACGATTACCACCCGGACGGCTACTTTCTACTCGCAATAGTCCTGGGCCATTTCGTCTCTTTTTTCACCACCTACCCGCTGGGATTGCTCGCGCTTTACGTCGTGGAAACGCGTTCGCTGTACAACTTCTGGTACATTCCACTGGTCATCTTCAACGGGCAGGTCGCGCCGATTGCCATGTTTCCGGAGTCCGCCCGCCAGCTCGCCGAACTTCTTCCGTTCCGCTATACGGTCGCGTTCCCGACCGAGGTTTTTCTGGGGCGAATGACTGTCGCGCAGATACACGACGGCTTGTTGCATCAGGTCGGTTGGATCATTGGCGGGTATGTCATATCGGTACTGCTCTGGCGCGGCGGCTTGAAGCGATTCACCGGGGTGGGATTATAGCGGGAAATACAATCCCCCACGCAGACTCTTATCGTTTAGTTTTGACTTTAATTGGAGTCGTTTTCGCCGCGCCCTTGATGCCCGCGAACGGATAACCGCGCACGGTGTCCCAGGCGATTCGCCCGAAAATACGCGTCTGCTCGGGTGTCAAGCCGCTTTGCAGGGCACTGACACTACCGACCGGGCTTTTGCCGTAGATGCAGGAGTAATGCACCAGCGACACGAGGTACGCCCCTTTTGCGGAAAGGTGTAGGTCATCGCTGAAGCATTCTTTGAAGAAGTCGCTCATTCCGGGGACTTTCCCGACTTCAATCTCGGTTTTAAGCGTGGCGAGAGCCGCCCCCGCAGGGACGATGCGCACCGATTTACCCGCGTACCCACCCTTCTGGATTCGGGCTTGCACCGCCTCGGCATAGCGCAGGAAGTTCGGAATCGCCCCCTGCCAGGTTTTCGCGGGGGCGACTCCGTCGAGACCTTTCGTCGCCCCCACCCCTTTGCTCCAGCTATCATTGAACGCTTTGTCGGGCCACTGCATATACAGCCACGCCTGTATATCCGGGCTGTGCTTGCGGGCTTCATCATAGAAACGACGGCTGAAATCAGCTTCGTTCGCGATGTTGCGGTCGTGTCCGGCGAACGGTTGCGTGAAGATATGCGTGATCGGGGCGTGGATCAAAAACGCCTGCGCGATGCGGTTGTCGCCGAACCCACTCCCCGGATGCTCCCAGAGCCAATCGGTCGGTGCGCCGGGAATAGTGAATCGGTGAAACTGAAGAGTTTCGCCCGCCGAAGTCGCTATCGGTTCCATCCACGGCACGACGGTATCGGTCAGGCTGTTTCCGATATGGAACGTGGTCACCGTTTTCGCCGGCTTGCTCGACGCTCCGATGCGGTACGCAGTGACTACCGGGACACTATGGGTCAGACCCGGAGCGAACGCCTGCGCGATCAGGATGCCACTCTCCTTTATCTCGACGGGCGCTTTGTACTCCGTTCCGGAATCTTCGCGCGGTGCTTCACCGTTCCACGAGTAACGAATCGCGGCACCAGGGGTCGGTGTGAACAGTGTCAGTCGGAATGGTGCCGGGTAAGTTCCGCCTTTTTGCGACAGGACAACGGGTTCAACCTGCGCCGCACTCCCTAAATCAATCCCGACATACTGCTGATTGACCT
>JACMIS010000639.1 GCA_014381035.1 Armatimonadota bacterium | reverse complement strand
GTGCGCCATTGGTTACGGCGACTTTTTCTCCAATTCAGGCAGGACCGGTTTCGCGGGATTCGGTGTAAGCGTTGCGTCGACGCGTTCGCGAGTCTTTTTGTTTATTTTTTGCTCGGTGTCGTCGCGCAGTTTGCGTGCCTCGGTGGCGTCGCGGACAATGCGCGGGGTCAGGAAGACGAGCAGTTCGGTCTTGTTCTTGACATCCGATTTCGAGCGGAACAGGTTGCCCAGAAGCGGGATGTCGCCGAGGAGCGGGACCTTGTTGACCGTGGTCGAGATCGAATTTTTGATGATCCCGCCGAGTACAATCGTCTCGCCGTCGCGGACGCTGACCGTGGTTTGTGCCTGGCGCTGGTTGACGACCGGCGCGTTGAAGTCGGTGTAGCGGACGAAATCGTTCGCGGTCTGGGTCACGTCCATCGTCACATAGCCGTTCGATGTGATCCGTGGCGTGACAGTGAGAATGATGCCGACATCCAGGAAGTCGTAGTTGAAGATCGCGTTGCCGTTGGTGTCGAACCGCTGGTTGACGACGTAGGGCAGGCTCTGGCTGATGTTGATCTCTGCCGTCGAGTTGTTGCTGGTAAAGATGCGCGGCGTCGAAAGCACCTCGAAGCGGCTGTCGGTCTCCAACGCTTGCAGGAAGACGCCGTACTGGGTGCCCGTGAGGGTGTAGCGCAAACCCTGTGGCTGACCGGCGTTCGCTTGCAACCCGAACGAGTTCCCGCCGACCCCGGAAACGTTCTTGTTCCCGAAAATACCGGTCTGGTTCAGATTGAATTCGACGCCTAACTTGCTGGACGCGTCCAGACTCGCCTCGACGATCAGGGTTTCGATCATGACTTGCTCGGGAATCTTGTCCAACTGTTGCAGGATACTTTCCAGCAACTCCCGGTTCTCCGGCGACGTGACGACGATCACGCTATTGGTGTTAATATCGGGCACGACGACGACTTGTCCGGTCAGATCCCGCACATTGACCTGGCGACCATTACTGTCTAAACCGCTTCCCCCGACCACCTGTTGCGACCGTTGCCCGCCCTGATTTCCCTGTCCGCCGCGTCGGTTTTGCCCTTGCGCGACCTGGATACCGTCCTGCACCGTGACGCGGGTCGCGAGTTCGCCCGATTCGGCTTGGGGATCGTCGAGGTCGAGTGGCAGGGCGGCAGAGTCCGCCGACGCCGTGCTGTCGTCCGGTTCTCCCGCGGCACGGGTTCTGCCGGATGCCCCCGCTTCCGGCAAAGGCACCGAGCGGTTGCCCCCGTTTAAGCCCGTCGCGCGTCGCTGAGTCGCGTTGGTGCGGTTGTTATTGGTACGGTTCAGGTTGCCGCCGCCGAAATTGCCCCCACCGCCGCCGTTTCGGTTGCCGAACGACTGGTTGAGCAACTGGGAAACGATGTCGGCGCGCGCGTTTTGTAGCGTGATCACAAACGTGCTCGACTCGAACGAAACCTCTTTATCGAGTTCGGCAACTACCTTTTCCGCGATCAGAAGGCTGTCCTGTGTCGCCGTGACGACGAGGGTATTCGTGCGCGGGTCGGGAACCACGGTGCCGAACGCCGCCTGCGCGGAGCCGAATCGTTGCGCCTGCTGGAAACGTTGATCGATAGGAACGTTCTGGGTACCGATCCCGCCACGACCGCGTGGGGCGTTGCTAACGAGAACGTTCTGCACCAGAGGTGCCATTTCTATCGCATTGGCGTAAACCAGGCGGAACACTTTGGACTGCTGCGGCTGATCGGTCTGCTTGTCTATCTGATCGATCAGCCGCCCGATCTGTTCGTGGTCGCTGCCCGGCGCATTGACGATCACCGAGTTGCTGAAATCGTCCGACGACGCCTTGACCGTGGAGCCAGTTAACGCCCGCCCGCCACCACCTCCCCCGCGTCGCCCGCCGCCGCCCCCGCGCTGGTTGTTCCCGCCCTGCTGGTTGTTATTGTTACCTTGTTGCTGGTTTCCGCCTTGATTGCCAGGTGTCGGCGGCAACGCGAACACTTCGTTGATGACGCGGGCGACCTGGGTCGCGTTGGCATATCTGATCGTGTAAACGCGCAGTTGCGGCAGGCTGTCGCGCCCCTCGGAACGCCCCTGCCCTTCTGATCCGCCACCACTGCCGCCGCCAAATCGCCCGCCGAAACGCTCGGCGAATTGCGCCCGGTTATCCTGCCCTTTCGGGCGCACTACCAGAAAGTTGTTCTCCTTGGCGATGGAAAAATTCTTCAGACCCAGTACCGTATCCAGCATCGAGAACGCATCCCCGAGCGTTTGCTGTTTCGGGCTTTGCAGCGTAATGCCGCCGGTTAGATTCGGGTCCTTGATGATCGGGATGCCGCTCGCCTCGCTGAGCATCTTGAGCACGGCGTCTATGCTGGCATTGCGGAAGTCCATTTTGACCCGTGTCTTGGTATTCAGGTTGAACTGCTTCCAGGCGGGCGGTTGCGAATCCCGGCTCCTGCCGCCGAAATCGAATTGCGCGAAAGCGGCAGTGGGAAGCGCGGCGGCAGTGGCGACAACAAGTGCCGCGATGCGGGGTGTGATGGGTTGATTTCTTTTCATGGTGCGTAACTGCTTTGACTGTTATTGGCGACCGCGTGTCGGGGGCAGGTTTGCCCCCAGACCACCGGTGGTCGCTGAGGGGAGTGCGGGGATCACCGGCGCGACGCCCCCCGGTGCCACGGTGAGACCGTTCTTGTTGATCGGCGTGACCGTGATCACGGTCCGCCCCGGTGTGGTGCCGGGGGTGATAGTGGTAGTGCCGGGCGTAGTAGGAGTTTCATCGTTCGGGTCCACGAACTTTAACTGCGTGCGCTGTCCGAGCGTGTTCAGGAAGACGACGGTATCTGATTCGATGGCGACGACCTGTAGCCCGTTCCAGGAATCGCCGGACTTCAGGAAGGCACTGTCGCCGGTCGTGGCGTTCTCGATCAACGCGCTACGGTCGCCGTCGAGAATATTGATACCGGTCAGGGTCCACGAACCGCGCAAGCCGGGACCGGAGAGTACACCGTCCGAGTCGCGCCCTCCCGGAAGTGTGTTCATCACCGTTTGTTTCGGCATGATCCCAGGCTTGAACGCGTCCCGCGATTTCCCCTGATAGCGGGTAAACGTCGCCGTCAGATCTTCGGTCAGGAATCCGGCGGGTGCCTTCGCACCGGCACCGAGACTGGTTCTTTTTTTGGGTTTCGTGACCGGTTTTTCCGGCTCGGTCACGAGGACGATGGCGTAGATCGCGACCGCCGCGACGACCACATAAACGATAGGGCGACTGATTTTAGCCATTCTTGTTGACCCCCGTCGCCGATCTCGTGGCAGGCTTTTTCGGAAGAACGGTATAGGCGGAAAAGGCGATTGTCGCGGTCACGGCACTGGAACCGCCGTCGGAGGATGCCATCTGAAGCGAACGCAGGGCGATCCGGCTTTGCGGCGTATTGAGTGACGAAACCACATCGCGCACCGCCGGGTATGGTCCCGACAGTTGAACGCTGAACGGTAACTCGGTCAGGGTTTCCAGTGTTTGCGGGCGTTGCGGGCGAAACGCAGTCATCTTGAGTGACTTGCGCCGCGCTTGCGCCGTGACATCGCCCAGCACACTGGCAGTCACCGATTCAGCGGTCTCGTTCCAGAGATACGCCCGGTTCGTTTTTTCCAGTTCGTCCGCCCGTTCACGTGCCGCCTCGATCTCCTGGGTGAGCTTGCGCCGACTCAGGTCTCGCCCTTTGGCGAGTCCCGCCGTGCTCGGCACCGGAACCAGAACCATGTAAAGCAGGGTCGCGAATAGCATCAGGATCGCCGCCACTATCAGCGAACTGGGCAGTATATCGTCCTGTCGTTTGAAATTGATCATTGTGAACTCCCTGTCGCCGCGCCAGTGGTGCCGGGGCGGGGTGTCGCCCCTTTCTTCGTTTTCGTCGCGACGGGTAGCGGAAGGTTGCCGACCGCTACCGCCGTGACGTTGAACTGTACCACGGGCTTTTCGGCGATGCGTGCCTCGTTGGCGAATACTAATTTTACGTCGCGGAATCGGCGGTTCGCGCCGAGGGTATCCACAAACCGGGCGACATGATCGGTCGTCAACGCCGTACCTCGGATCTGCAGGACTTTGCCGCGTTCGATATTCAAGCCGGTCAACCAGGCACCCTGCGGCAGAACGTCCCCGATCACAGTCGCCACATCGCTGACCGGTTGCGCCGGTTCGAAAGCGCGTTCGATGTTGGTGTGAATCGCCGTCGCCCGTTGCGCTCGCTCGACCTCGGTGTTGCGGATCGAGCGTAGCCGACTGAGTTGACGTGTCCACGTTCCCTCACTGCGCCGCACCACCGCCAACGCATCCGAGCGATCCGCCCAGATGAGAACCGCCAGCAGAATCGCCGAAGCGAGCATCAGACTCGCGAGGCGCATCCGTGCCGAAACCCGCCGTTTACCCGCGGTGACCCGGTCTTCCTCCAACTCGAACGCGAACGTTTCCGGGGCACGGTGGAGCAAGGCAAGGGAGCCTTGCGTCGCGGGTAACGCTCCCGGCAGAGCCGACTCCGCCAGATTCACGGCGACGACGGGCAGATCGTCCGCTCCGGCGGCGGCGAGCGTACGCCGGATCTCGGAAGACAGGTCCCGCGTCGCCGCCGTCACCCGACTGAACAGCACGACCCCTCCGCCGACCACATCGAGTGTGCATCCACCGGTCACCTGTTCGACTACCAGCGCGTCCGCACCGGCTCCTGCTTGCGCGGCGACGGCAATCGCACTGAGCGAGATCGGCAGAATCCGGGACGGCGTCAGACTGACTTCCTCCAGTTCGGAACGGATGCGGCGCAGGTCTGCCGAACGCACGGCAGCGACAATGGTCAGCGTTCCGTCCGCGTTGGTGTCGCCGGTCTGTATAAAATCGAATGTCAACTGCTCGGCAGGGATCGGGAACGATTGTGCGGTCTGGATGCCGATGATCCGGCGCAGGTCCTCGGTCGCGGCTTTGGGCAAACGAACCGTGCGCATAAAGACGCGTCCGCGGTCCACGCCGACCAGAGCGGCGGTGTGCCCCTGTGTGACGGAGGTCAAGGTAGAAAGGGAGACCCCTTCCGCCAGACGCCCGTTCGCTATATCCATCGCGCGGACCCGGTCGGGTGCCCACTCGATGTGAAGAGTTGTTGTCGCTGCTAACCGTATCACTGTGTTCCTGCTTCTACTGTCGAGGTTGGCTCGCTTGCCCAACCCCATCGCTCGGGGATAGCCCGCCCCGCGATCCGTTCCCAGGTCAAAATCCGCGCTTGCCCGCCCCGTATCCCGATGACGACCTCCAACGGGACCACGACGCCGCCACTCTCGCCGTCCGCCCGCACGATCCAGGTATCGCTACCCACTGTCACGGCATCGGCGATGCGCGGCAACAACCCGCCCGATATTCCGGAGACCGTGGTGAGTTCGCTCAGCCGCGTAAAGCCACCGGCAGACTGCCGCGAAACGATGGACGCGGCGACATCCGGGAGCATGTCAGGCAATGTTTCCAGCACGGTTTGCGTCGCCGTATTGAGATTCATCTTTCCGGGCACCCGGTCGCCGTTCGTGAACGTCACCGCGTCCAAAAGTTGTCCGGCGGAATCCGTACTGATTCCCGGCTCGATCAACAGCGCGGCAAAACTGGTGTAGCCCCCCTGCGCGACGATCTGTTGCGCGGTCGCGGGCGGAATCCCGAACTGCGTCAACGCGTTAACGTTCAAGCCTGCCTGCCCGAAGTTTATCCGCTCCGTTCCGTCAAAGCGCACGTTCGGCACCCCGCTATCCACCGTGAGTACCGACACTAGCGGCACCGGATTCCCCTCAATGT
>JACMIS010000638.1 GCA_014381035.1 Armatimonadota bacterium | reverse complement strand
CGATATAATAAGCGCGGTATGCCTGCTCTGGACAAGTTTCATCATATCGTCAAAAACGCTCTGGTCAAAGATGGTTGGACGGTAACGGATGACCCGTTGTCGCTACGATACGAGGATAAGAACCTGTTTGTTGATTTCGGTGCGGAACGGCTTATCAGCGCGGACGAAGGGGACGCAGAGAATCGCTTAGGACTTCTGAATGGCGAGAAACCACTGTCTGTTTCCTTATCATTAGATCAGTTAGAGAGCGTTGGTAACTCACTGAAATCTGCCAATAAGGAGAGCAGAATCGGGTTTGTCCCACCTGATTTATCTCCAAACGTAGAACCCGTCCGCTTGAACGGCAGATAAAAATAAATGGCTTGCCGTTAAGACAAGCCATTTACATGTGTTTTAGATCACGCCGGTCGGAGCTTTTGCCGACCCCTGACCGCGAGTCGCGGCGCGGATCGGTTTTACGTCCGCGACGTTTTCCGGTGCCTGGTCGAGGAGCATCAACCAGTCTTCCACGGCATCCGATTTCGGGAAGATCTCGTTTTCCTTGTACTCCATCGCCACCGCTTTTTGCAGATCTGCTTCCGTGATACCGGCGTCGTCGAACTGCTTGGCGTCGATGGCCCGCTTGATCGCGAAGTCCTTCGCCCGTTCCACCAGCGACGACAGGAGTGCGCCGGATACCAAGTCTTTCCAGTACAACCGTTGCGTGCCGCCGTTGCGCTGGAACACGTCCAGGAACTCGGTCTCGCCGTCCTTGCGCCACAGGTAGGCTATCGTGGAATCTACAAGCGATTGCGCGGTACGGGCGGGATCATTGTCGTGCTTCGCCAGTTCCTCAGCGGCAAGCGGTAGGTCCTGATTGACATAAATCGCCAGGATCTCCCGTGCTGCCTTGCGGTCCGGTCGCTTGACCCGGACCCGTCGGTCAATACGCTCCGGTCGCAGGATCGCCGGGTCAATATAGTCCGGTCGGTTCGAGGTCAGCATGACCACGATGTTCTCGGACGACACCAGCCCGTCCATTTCGGCGCAGAACTGCGGCACCACGGTATTCGAGATGTTCGTGAACCGTCCGCTGTTCCGGGTGCGAAGGATAGATTCCGCCTCATCGATAAAGATAAAGACCAGGTAGCCTTCTTTCGCCTTTTCCCGCGCTGTGGAGAAGATTTCCCGTACCTGCCGCTCGGACTCGCCCAGCCACATGTTCAGGATCTTCGGACCGTTGATGTACATGAAGTATTCCTTCACGTTCTCTCCGGTGCGCTCGTTGTATTCACGGGTCAGGTTGTATGCCGTCGCCTTGCCGATCAGTGTTTTGCCGCATCCCGGAGGACCGTACAGCAAGATGCCCTTGAGGGGTCGCTTGCCGAACTTCTCATACAACTCGGGATACACCAGCGGCAGTTCGATAGCGTCCCGGATGACTCCGATGACTTCTTCCTGCCCACCGACCTTGTCCCACGGAATCGGCTTGATCTCTTCCAGGAAATACTCGCGGTTTTCTTTCGCGCCGAAATGCTCCAACGCCAACTTGAACGACGGGTCCATGCGGACTTCGTCGCCGGTTTTTAGCGGCGAGGCTTCCAGCTTCTTTGCCCGCGATACGATGCGCGAGTTCATGCCTTGCGAATCCATAGAAACACGCAGTCGCCCGCCGTCGAGAATCTCCGCAATCTTCACGAGCGGTCCCGAAGGATGCGGTCCCATTCCCTTGACGACGGCGTAGGCTTCATTGACGCGAACACGGTCGCCGGGTTCAATCGGGTTCTCCTTACGGTCGTATTTCGGGTCCACATTGGAGATAAACTCGGTGTCGCCGAGTGCGATCTGAACCGTGTCCTCGCCGTCGATCTCGCCCATAAAGGTCGCGATGCGGTTCGCGGGTGCGGTCAGTTTATTATACGCTTCGTCGTACTCCGCGATGACCTTTTGCGCTTCCTGCATCTGGCGTTCGTCCACTTCGATCTGGTGGCGCAGCAAGAGCAGGTACTGATACTTCTGGTCGCTCGGCGGCGTCATCGTCAGCAGTTCGTCTACCACGGCGACGGAGCGGATGGACGTTTCGTAAAGTGGTCTCTCCTCATCGTCCAGGCTGCGCGGTGTCTCCGCATCGGCGGCACGGGTGAACTCGGCGCGTCCCCGTCCCGCCCGTGAATTTTCTCTGTCGTTATCTCTACGTGCCATAATCTGTTTTACTTACTCGTTTCTTTAATGTGTCTCTGTGTAACAGGTCGGAAAGAAGGCTGGTTCCCGCCATGTTTCGCCCCGACCCTGTGGCGAACATCGGCATACAATTGTTTTACACGGTTTCGAGCGCATCGGTTCCCGGTCGTTGACGAGTTGGGTAACTGGGTGACCGGGTTGCTAGGTTGCGATTCACCAACGGTAGATTACGACGCCGGATTCCCAAGTACCCTAACAACTCGGTCACCCAGCTACCCGATGCGGTATTATACCGTCGCGGGAGACGATTTATGCCCGGTCAGGAGAGCAGGTCCCGATGGTTTTCAGTGCGAACACGGAGCGAGCGGTGGCCGCATTGTCAGCGATGGCAACCATTTGGCAAAAGCGGCTCGACAGCGGTTGGACTCCCCCGCAGGGTTCCGGGTTCCCGTGGGATCAGGTGCGGCTATCGCTTGCGGCACTTCTGCCCGGGATGCGTTCTGCACAAAAGTGGGTGGAGCGAGTCACCGTCGAGCGTAACGTCTCCCGATTGGCTCCGGCTCCACCAGTACTGACGGAGACGCGGGCTGCGCGGGTCACTCTCATTCTCGCCGGGAATACTCCCCTCCTCGCCTGGTCGCCGCTCTGTGCGTGCCTTCTGGCGGGCGTCGGGATCATGCGCGTCAAACTGTCCCGCGACGAGACGGTGTGGACGCGTCTTTTCGTCGAGTCCTTGCGCGAAGCCGATGCCAAACTCGCCGAACGTATCGAACTCCACGACTTCCCCGGCGAGGATGAGCGGACATACGCCCTGCTTACAAACGCCGACGCGGTGATCGCCTATGGCTCCGATGCGGCGATTGACGCACTACGGGGACAAACACCGAAAAGCGTTCCATTCTTCGATTATGGTCATGCGGTCAGCGTCGGCCTTGCCGAGCAACACACCATATTCGACCTCCAAGCCTGCGCCGGTTTCGCCACGGACTGTTTGATGTACGATCAACAGGGCTGTCTTTCCCCGCACATCCTTTACATCACCGGGTCTCTCCGCCATCCAACCGGGGTACGAAACGTGGAGGATCTATCGCTCGGGGGGCGAATGCGACACAAAATGCAGGAGCAATCCAGCAGGCTACCACCGCCAGTCGCAGGCTCAGCCGCCCGGATTCGTGAAGCCAGAGACATCGCTTTGTTTAGCGGTCGGATCGTCCACGGCGACGACACTCTACGCTGGACTGTGATTTCGTCGTTAGAAACGATCCCATACCCCCCGCCCGTCGGACATGGGGTTCTCACCGTTTCTCCCGTGGAGAGCGCGGCACAGTTGCGCGAACTGTTACAACCCGTGTGGGGCATCGTGTCCTGCGCCGGGGTCGCGGGGGAATTGTCGCCGGAATGGGAAGCTGTTCTGCGCGAGGCGGGTGTTTCGCGCATCTGCCAACCGGGCGAGATGCAAACGCCGCCGCTCGACTGGCAAAACGGCAACCGGGACTTGCTGGCGGAACTGCTCCAGATCACCGAACTGTCAGTCGCTCGATGATCATTTGACCGTCCCGGGGCGGTTTCGGCGGGGCGAAGGAGTCGGACTCGGGCGGCAGGATGATTTCGAGGAGTAGACGCGGCTTGCCTGTCACTCCGGATGGCGTCTTCGGCACGGATAGGGTGAGCGTTGCTCCTGTCGTAACGGTTTGCTTCGCCACCTCGGATGCGTCGGCTCCGTGGCTGTCCACCCACCGCGCGGTTACAGGGATGGTGTGCTTCGCCCAGTGCCCGTTCAGGGTTATCTGTCCCTCTATTTTTCCCGCTTCCGGAGTAGCTCCGACGTATACCAGCACACGGCGACGTGCATCGACGAGAGACAAATAGTCCGGGCGATACCCGTGCTCTTTCAGAAGCAGTCGTTGCGACCGATCTGAATCGTCGCTGAGTTCCCAGCGGGGGTCACCGTCCAGCGATATCCAGGGTTTCTGCCGTCCAGGTAACGTCGTGAACTGCGCCTCCTCCCGTGATAGCTCATTCAACGCGGTTTGGAGCGATGCCGGGCGCAGACGGCGGTACAGCTTACCGGTTGCCCCTTTCTCCAGTGGGTAAACGCGGGGAATCGAATCGAAGTCGCGTGCGACAGGAAGGTTTTTCTCGAAGGCTTGTGGGACCATCGTCACCACTTTCTGGCTGTCGGGGTTGACGACATATATCACAGACAGTACGAACTCCGATTTCAAGAGCATGTCCACCGGGAGCCAATCACGACTATCGGTCCCTGGCGGTTGCAACACGGTAAGACGCGCATTCCCTTTGCCGTACAGATCGGTCTCACCATTGCGAATAATATCCGACACCATCGTTACGCTCGATGACGCGACATAAAGCGGCTGTCCGTCGCCCGCTTCGGCGCGTAGTGTGGAAAGAAGACGTTTGAGCACGGGGTAATCCGACCGAACACGGGGCGGATTTCGGGCAAGGGTCACTCCATCCGGATCGGGGCTGTCGAACGCAGGAGCCATTCCGAAGCAGAACCCCATCCGATATAACAGTGCCATCCCCAGTAGTGCAAGCACTCCCACACGAATCACACCGACGAGGGATTTTACCGCAAATACGGCGAGTGCGAGTAGACCGTACACGAAAAAGATGTTGAAATGATTCAAGTAGTGCGTCGCCTGTTGCCGCACGACGATGATCCAGAGGACGGCGGACAACGTACCGAACAAAATAATAAACCCGCCTTCGCGAGGGCGAAAAACGCCGGAACGCCATCCCGTGATGTACCCGGCACATGCCAACGTCACCAGCACATAACCATACGTCGAGCCATACCCGGAGATGATTTTGGAGGAAGGAAGCATGTATGACGCGTACAGGTGGAAGTAGTTATTGGAAAGAAGGATTTGCACGAACGGTAACGCAAACACGAGCCAGAATCCAACGATGGTTAACCCGATTGTGAGGAGCCTTCCGGCGACGGGTAGCACTTCGCGTAAACCCTCTTGCCGATCCCGAAGGAATGTTGTGACAATGCGCGCCGCATGTTGCAGAACCATCGCCATCATGAACGCAGCAACGGCATACAGGAAGTGCCGCCGGAAAAGCGGCATCAGCGCGAGGAGACAACCAATGGCAATCTGTTGAGTCGTTTTTTTCAGGTCGGGGTCGCGCAGGTAAAGCAGTGCCGCAAGTCCACAGATTTTCGCGGCTCCGATGTCGGGAAAGCCGCGCAGGACCGTCAGATACGTGAGCGGGAACAGCGCAATCATCCCTACGGTGGACCAGAACGCTGTCCGTGTGGAAAGGTGAAACACCCGCCCCGCCACAGTCGCCCAGATCGCGGTGTACGGCACGAAATAAATTAACATCGCTCCCATTACCCATACTGTCCGAGTGGTTCCGAAAAGCCGTTCCCAGAACACAAGCGGTAGAGCGAAGAGGCTGTTATATTCCCGACCGAATGACAGAAACAGGAATTTCATACCGACTACTGGGGCGAAAGGGTCGCCGGTGGAAGGGTGCGGAAAAAAGGCGTTATACAGTCCGTCGGTCAGGTGCGTGTAATTGGCTTCATCCCAACAATAAATCATCTGCTCTTGCCGCATGTACAGCCACGCACCTGTGAGTGAGGCAATAACGAAAAAGAAAAAAAGAACAAGGTCGGAGGGGGTAGCGCGAAGGCGGGCGGACATGGCGGCGTATCTTATCACACGGATCGCGAATAAAAACACCCTGCGGATCAATCCGCAGGGTGCTTCAAAAGGCTCCCCGTGGTGGATTCGAACCACCGACACCTCAGTTAACAGCCGAGTGCTCTGCCGCTGAGCTAACAGGGAATATCACGTCACCAGAGAGACGCGAGAAGTTTATACCATAACCGCACCGAACCGTCAAGACTTTTTGG
>JACMIS010000637.1 GCA_014381035.1 Armatimonadota bacterium | reverse complement strand
TAGATGCGGAGCGCGTACCCGATCGCCGCGCCGGCTTCGTTTTGTTCGGCGGCGGACAGCGGCCGATCGAACGTCGCCCGGAACGCGCTGAAGTCGTTCGAAGACGGTTCGCGGAAATCTTCGGCGGCGGCGGCGGCGGCAATGACATCGCTCGATATCACGTTGAACATTCGGCTTGTCGCCATGTTGAGCAGTAGGAGGGTGTCCTGGTTCGGCGCGAGCACGAAGACCCGGGTGGCCGCGTCGAAAGCGGCCCGATTATCGATTATGATTTCCATGTCTATAAACTAAGTGCTACTTTGAACAAGCGGAAAATAAATGTTGCTTTTTGTTGCTTCTTGTGGCACAATAGCGACATGACGGAATTACAACGGACGCGGGTCATGCGGATGGCCGCGCGGCTTCTACGCAACGAGGGCAGGCGGCTCGATGGTGACACCTCCGAATACTCTAGTTCGGAGGATTTTCACCAGTTGGCGAACATGATGGAGGCCGTCGCGACCGAGATCGAATCCGAAACGACATTGACCGTCCAGGATGCTGCGGCATATCTCCATCTGCATGAGGAGACGATCCTTCGCGCGGTGCGGTCGAAGCGGCTCCCCGCGATGCGTACCAGTGCGGGCAAAGGGGGCAGGGTGCGGGTCCGGCGCGCCGACCTGGACCGCGTTTTTTCGGGGGAAGGGAACTGATGACGCACGAACAAAACATTGAAATTTTATCGTACTCCCGCGACCGGCTCCTGATGGAACTGGAAGCCGCGATGCACGCGCTCAACCAGATCCCGGATGAAGAGACGGATTCGCCCGTCTGCGTCGCCCTGGTCGAGAGAGTTCACGCGCTCGAAGCCGCGCAGGAGATCCAGGATACGACGCGCGAAAACTCGTTTTCGCAAGCCGAGACGGATGGCGTACCGACCGCGATATTGACGCACCCGGACGGCACCGCTGAGCAGGCGAAATGGCGGAGCCATTCGCGCGACCTCCCGTTCACCGACCCGCGAGCACTGATCATCTGAGGCAATACTATGGCTACCATCGATGCCGGAACGGGACGTTCCGCCGAGCCGATTTCCTACAAATGGTGGGACCAGATACCCGTCGACCCCGCGACCGGCAAACCTACGCTTGCGACGAAGACGCAACTGTCCGAACAAAAGCTCAAGCCCGGATCCCCGCCTGTCGCAACAATCGGTTACGGGCGTGGGCGGCGGGAACGCTGCTACGATCTGTACGCCGTCGCCGATGCGAAACCGAAACGCGTGATGTCCGAGGCGGCGCGGGCGAAGGCACTCGCCGCACTCGAAGCCGCCCACATCAAAAAACGCACATGCTCGGACTGCAAGCAGGTCAAAGAAACGCTGAGCTGTCTCCAGTATGGGCAGTGCTATGATTGCATCGAGCGTGAGCGCGAAAACGAGTTCCGCGAAATGCGCCGCGAAGACAAAGATGATTGCATCCTCTGGGCGCGGCGGGCACTCGCCAAACCGTTCTACGTCGTGGACACCGAAACGACGGGACTGCTCGAAACGTCCACCGCCGAAATAATCGAGATCGCGGTCATCGATTCGGTCACCGGCGACGCCGTTTTCGAGACGCTGGTGAAGCCCCGGCATGGCATGGATGCGACCTGGATACACGGGATCGGCGGCGACGACGTCGCGAACGCACCGGACGCGCGGGAAGTCTGGCAACAGGTCGCTGCACTTTTGACGGGCGGCAGACCTCTTTACGCCTATTCCTGCGATTTCGACGACTCGATGGTCGGGCGAATGATCCGCGCCGCGCACTGGGATCACGCCGTGCCTGTCGCCGAACCGCCGCGCATCGATACTTATTTCCATGTCGGCCTGTACGGGGGCTACGTTCGTGGTAAGGATGGGAAGCTGCTGACCTGGGCGGACGCTTTACCAAGCGAGGCCGAAGCCGCGGAACACGGTTTGATGTGCCGGACCTCGGAAGAAGCGGCGGACATGACCGCGGCGCAGGATCGGTTCTGGGACGAGCGAAACCGCACCAATCATGTAGTCCGCGAAATCGAAAAGTCGATGGTCTGGAGCGACATCATGGAGCCATATTCCGCATTCTGCGGACAGTGGCATTCCTATTTCCGGTCTTATACCTGGCAACCGCTAGGAGGCGGACACAGGGCCGCCGGGGATGCCCGGGCCGCGCTCTCGGTGATCTGGCAGATGGCGACCGGGATATACTCCGCGGACGGGCTGGACGGGGAAGGGATCTAGATGCGGCGTAGTGCCCGATCGCCTTCCCGCGAAAACTCGTTTTCGCAAATCGATTCGGATCAACCGCACCGGGGCTGCATCCGCCTCACGCATCCGGATAAAGAGAAACTAAAGGCGATAGCCACCCTGATCGAAATGTCGCTCGGCGGCGGGGTAAGGTTCGACGAACCGCGCTTCGGCAAATACAACGAATGGGTTTGTTACGCGAGACTGCCTGATGGTTGGGATCAGGGCGAACCCGCATAAGAAAAAGCCCCTCTCAATTCGAGAGGGGCTTCCCACTATAGCTTGCGAAACACTTCATGGCTCGCGCCATGAAGTGTTTACGCGACGTGGAGAGAAAAGGAGATCATGCGCTATTGTAACACGAGGCCCGCGCCGAAGAAAAAAATTTGTTTGCCCTGTTTCACCGTCTCTCGGCGACGAGCACGTACGGGAATCTGCTCACCCCGGTCCGCGTCATCTCGCCGTCGACCAGCTTCTTGAACTCGTTCCACTGGGGCGGATAGAGCGTCTGACAGCCTTCGCTCGACGTGCTGCTTAGCGAGCCGCGGTGGATGTTGATCGCGATACCCCAGGATGTGCCGGGTTCGCCGTCGCGGCTCACCGGGAGCTTCTCTTCCGGGTTTGCGGGCCGGAACGCGGGGTAGCCGCCGCCCGGTCGCGAGATCCCGTGGTTGCCGCGCCGGTACCAGTGCACGCCGACTTCGAGCGTCGCCATCCCCTGCTTCGATTTCGTGCGCGGACGGAACGAAGACGGATCCGTATTCGCGTTGAAGGCGAAATGAACCTTGTCCGTGATCACCACGATGCAGTCGTCATACACGCCCCGGTCGTTCTTTCCCGGCGCGCCCATCGTGTCGAGGTAATAGCCCCTGATCCCGATGATCGCAAGTTTGACTACGGCGAGATCGATGCCGTTCTGTTTGAGGATTTCCAGCGTCCGCGCCCGGCTGATCTGGGGACGCGAGGAGGGGAGCATTTTGCTCATTGATTTCGGGCTCCTGTGAATGCGAAACACTGCGGTCGTCCGCTCTGCGGAAACGGGTTTCCGCTCTTTCGCGAAGTGAACGTATCGCGTAAAGTGCGGAGCACTTTCGCAATTGGAATAAGAAATGGAATAAGAAATGTCATTTCTGACATAACCGGTTAATCAGTTATCCGATTAACCGGATAACCGCGCTTGCGTTTGACCGCGTCTGCGTTGCCAGAACGGGGAGGCGGGGTAAGCGGCGACGATATTTGTGGTGACGTGGTGTGACGGGATCAGGAGATCTTCCCGGCCGAGATACCAGAGGACCTCTTCCCAGGCGGCTAGCCATCCCCAGCAGACGATGGCACGGTAGCCGTCCTTCGCGTTCCTGGCGAGCCGCTTCGACTGCTCCTCTTCCACGCGCCCGGTCCGGTACCGTTTCATTTCGATCTTCAGGCCGTGATAGCCGCGCCGGGGGATGTCCAGGGCGAGATCCGGGATCCCGGCTTTCACGCCCTGGCGCTGCATCGCCGCCGCCGTCGCTTTGTATCTAAAGCCCCCGTTCGGGATTGCGTATAACTCTGCTAACTCGGGTAGATGACTTTTCGACTGCGTACACTGCCTGATTAGCAGTTCCTGATGCCAGGATTCCAGCGGATCCGGCTCCGGGGGCGGTCTCATTATCAGAGGGGACTTGCGTGGCGTCGCCATCAGGTTCGGTGCTCCAATCTTTGGTTTTGGGGTTGCGGATGAAACAAAAAGCGGCGATCGCCGCGCCGAACAGCGCGATCTGGTGCGCCTTCGCGTCCGGGATCCCGATGCGCGCACAGAACTCGTTCACGGCGGCGAACGCCGCTCCGACGGCCGCGGTGAACTCGACCACGCGGAAGTCGGAGAAATAGATCAGGAAGAGGGCTTTCGCGTGTGCCGGGAGCGCACGTGCGACACTCCAAAGCGACGAAAACAGAAGAAAGAACATCTTGTCGATCATGCTATATAATCCTTTCGGGGGTAAACAAACGTGTGGATACAACCTTATGCACCGACGGTGCAAAGCGATGGCTCGCGCAGCGATTGCGTGCTGAGGGTAAAGCGGTGCGGAGATGAGTGGGTCGTGCTCGCCGGTTACCGGGTGTCCGGCGCGGCCGACGCTCAAGAGCATCACCTCCGGGAACGGCGCGTGAAGGGATTTCGCTCGGAGGCCGAAGCGCAGTGCTGCAAGGATATTCTCGCCGCCGCGCTACTCGAGGTCGCCCGGCGTCCGCGACGCGGCCCCGGGTCAGGCTTTCCCTAGCGATGCGAGCCATCGCTTGATGCCTCAGAAAGTGTTCTCCACTATCGCGGGAGACGGGCTAGCAGAAGATCCTCGATCCGCTCCTGACCACGTTTGATGTCCGCGATGTCCTTTGCCTGAGCCGCCTGCGTAGTTTGGATGACCGCGATCTGCTCGATCCGTATCTCTTTGGCCGCCTGGAACTGCGCGATCTTGCCGTCCGTGGTCCCCTGGTTCTGCGCCTGGGCGACCTGCGCGAACCACATCACGATCAGCGCCCACGCGACGCTGATCACGGGGACGCAAAGGAACTTGATGATGTCCCAGCGCGTGGACGGGAGGGAGAAGTACCCGATCTCGGGAGTGTGTAGCGATGGGTCGGCAAGTATGCGGACGGGCTCGCGCCGTAATAACTCGGGTTCGGTCAAAGGGGCTGACGGGGCTGACATGGAGGTCCTTTCAGGATCGAACTTCGGCGATGATGTTGCCGCTGTCGGGCAGGCCCTCGACGCAGCCGGACGCCCAGGTGATTTGCAGGCCGATGGTGTAGATTCCCGCCGTGTCGGTGTCGGTCCCGTCGGTGGCGAGCACGTATCGGAACAACAGACCGTACTCGGGATCGAGCACCAGCGCCGCCGGGCCGGTCACCGATTTGATTCCGGAGATCTGCGACATGGTGAACGTGGCGGTCGCGCCCGCGAGCGGTACCGGGCGGTCATTCGCGTCGTAGACCTTGAAATCGAGCACCTTGCCCGCGTCCCCCGTCCTTAGCGAGATCCGACCGCCGTTGCTGGTGCCCACCGCGGATCCGTCGGCGTCGGTGAGGCGGATCGGGGCGCTGATCCGGACGGCGGTGCTTCCGATCGCGGCGACCAGGGCTGCCACAATCGCGTCGATGTCTGCTTGTGTCAGCCCACCGCCTCCCGTGGTCGGGGGCGTGATCGTGATCGTCGCGCTTGCGATAGCCGAATTCGTGGATCCGGCTTTCGTCGCGAGTACACGGATGATTGTCGTAGCGGACACCGAGAACGGGCCGGTGTAGGGCGTGCTTGCCGGCGTCGGCGGATCGTTATTAGTCGTGTAGAACATCAGCGCGTTCGCCGTAGGGCAGGCGAGAGTGACTAATCGCGCGGCGGTGAACGTGCCGCCATTCGGCTCAATCGTGGGAGTCGCCACAACGGGTAGCGGCTGGGCCGGTAGCGCGGGCACCGTAACCGTGAACGATCCGGTGACGTTGCTGTTGAACGTACTTCTCGCAAGGCCCTGTATCGTTTGCGCCGTGCCTACGATGCCGGCGGGGGCGGTGAAAAGCCCGGTCGAACTAATGGTGCCGAGGTTGGCTTCCCATGTGACTGCGGTCGATGCCCCGCCCTGCGCCGCAACGTTCGCAGTGAACTGTTGTGTCGCGCCACCCGCCACATTTGCCGAATTAGGCGAGACGACGACGCCGGAAATCCCGGGATTGGGCACCTGCGAATTGTTGACCACGTTGCCAGAGGCTATTGTCGCCAGGGGATTCGCCGGTGATGCCGAGTCCGTAACGTTTCCGGTCACGCTGTTGTACGAGTAGGTCAGGGTCTCGCCCACAAGGACCACCGGAGAGACCGAGTACGTGAATGTCCCTGCGGTCGGCCTTGTCCCGCCCGTCAGGTTGTGCCCGCCGGAGATTGCAAAACCAAGCACGTTCGATACCGGCAGAACAGGCGGGGTGTCCGCGTCAGATGCGACGATAGTTATTAAGTCGCCCGCCTGATTGACCGTGACCGAAGTCACCCCCGGTGCCGTCGCGTCCTGTGAGTTGTACGATACGGCAGTTGGGGGCGTCAAAGCCGGGTTGAACGTGCCGTTTATGCTTTTCACACCCACCGTGGATGGCGTCGCCGTGAACGTTTTTGCCGCCGAATCGCCTGTCCAAGTCAATGTCGCTGGGGAGAAGACCACGCCCGCGACGGGAGTTGGCGTGAACGTACCTGTATAGGTGTCGTTATTCGGCTTGACGGTGAAGTTGCCGGACGCGACGCCTTTAGCGCCCCCAGACGGGCCTGTGAGTGTGAACGCCGTAGCCGGGATGGCCGCGTACAATCCGCCCAAAACCTCCATATCCTTCGCCACCCGGTTGCGGCTCATTTCCGCACGAAGGGGCTCGCCAGCCGTGCCGAGCAGCGGGTGGACGCCGTCCGACTTGGACACGTTCGACCCCATCACCGCTTGCCCATCCGTCTGCCCCAAGAACACCCGCTTATCCCGGTTCGCCTGGGTGTCCATCGAAATGTACAACTCGCGGTAGGGGTCAGGCGTGTTGACGTAAGCCCCCGTCCCGTAATCGAAACGCGCCTGCTGCGTGCTGTAGCTCCCCCAAGGCGCGTGGTTGACGAGCACGAAGTCGTTCGGAACCAAACCTTTCGCGAGCAGGTCGGCGGAAAGGTCGTTGTAGAACTGCTGGATTCGGGCGGGTTCGTCCACCGGCTCTACGTTTAGCCAGTTGTTCTGGCCGAGACACATGGAGATCAGGAACTTGTCCCCCGGCAGCCGGTTTGCCATGTAGAAATCGGCGTCCGACATCAGGAGAGGGTATCTCGCCGCCGCGTTGCCCTTGGCCCATTCCTTCCACGTGTAGCCGGAAACACCCCTGGTGTTCATAACCACGAGGCGTGTTCCGAGCGCGGCCTGGAACGCGAGCGCGTAGGCGTTCTCCATGAAGCTTGAACCCACGGCCCCCTGGGTGGAAAGGCTGTCTCCCGCCACAGTCACGAAAACGCGACCGGTCGAAAGGTTGCCTTTCTGGAGCATCACGGCGTCCGTGAAGGAGGGCTTGCCGGGTACGAAAGCTTTGAGTTTGAGGGAGTTGCTGTGCGCCGTCTCCACCTCGCCCTGGTACAGATCGCCGTACCCGCCCAGGCTGTTGAAAGCGCCGATGACGTTGAACCGGCTCACCCCGTCAACCGTGTTGCTGTCGTACACGTCGCAGGAGAAATAGATACGCTTGCCCAGGCGCTCCGGGGGTACGGTGTAGACGAGGTTCTGCGCCCAGCCGCCTTCGGCCTGGGGTATCAGCGTGCCGGGGAACTCGTTGCTTTTCTCGTACACCCGCCAACGGTAGTTGACAGTCCCCTGCGCGTTCGTCAG
>JACMIS010000636.1 GCA_014381035.1 Armatimonadota bacterium | reverse complement strand
GAACGGGATCGGCGCACTTGCGAATATCGTCCGCGAAACCAAGAACGGCAACAACACTTACTACGTTCGCAATCAGCATATCAACTATACGAACGTGTGCAATAAGGGGTGCAAATTCTGCTCATTTTACGCCCAGAAAGATGGACCCGCGCCATACACGATGACGATGGACGACGTGCGACTGAAACTGGAACAAACGCGTCATATCCCCGTCACCGAGATTCATATGGTCGCGGGTATCCACCCGAAATTGCCGTATTCGTATTATCTCGAACTACTCGACACCGTGAAGGCGACGCGACCGGAAGCACACATTAAATCGTTCACGATGGTCGAACTACTTCAGATCCAGAAACTCGCCAAAAAACCGATGACAGAGGTGCTGCTCGAACTCAAAGCGCACGGGCTTTCGTCGCTTCCCGGCGGTGGCGCGGAGATTCTTACCGACCGTGTCCATGATGCGATTTTCGAGCGCAAGGAAACGGCGGCGGAGTGGCTGGAAACGGCGAAAACCGCGCACCGGGTCGGCTTGCACACCAACGCCACCATGCTCTATGGGCACATCGAAACGCTGGAAGAGCGCGTCATTCACATGATGAAGCTGCGCGAGGCGCAGGACGAGACCGGCGGCTTCCTGACGTTCATCCCGCTCGCGTTTTCGTCGAAGGGAACCAAACTGTCGCACATCCCGCCGACGACCGGAGTACTGGACCTGAAAGCCATCGCTATCGGTCGGCTGATGCTCGACAACTTCCCGCACATCAAGGCGTTCTGGATGATGATAACCCCGCCCGTCGCGCAAGCCGCCCAGTGGTACGGCGCGGACGACATTGACGGCACGATTGTCGAGTACGTGATCACGCACGAAATCTCGGACGAAAACACATCACAGAACCTGACCCAACCGCAGTTGGTGCAGATGATCGTGGAAGCAGGGCGTGATCCGGTCGAGCGCGACCCACTCTACAACGTGATCGAGCGCGACGATTCCCGGCGACTGCTCGAAGCCCCGCGTCACCGACCATCCCTCGCGCTCCCGATGGCGGTGTAATGCGATGGCGAAGGTCCGACTGCTGGATTTTGCTAGCGAGGCTTCCGAATTGCGTGCGCTACGGATGTGCGTACTGTATCTTGGTTTGGATACAGCCAAGTCGCTTTATCCCGGCGACGAAAACGCGGTCCACATCGGCGCGTTTGACGATGCCGGGATTCTGATCGGGATCGCGTCCTTATTTCGACGCGAGGACGGCTCATTGCAACTGCGGGGAATGGCGACAAGTGCGGAAGCAAGGGGAACCGGTGCAGGACGAGACATCGTCCGATTCGCCGAAGCCTATGCCATCGAAAATCAGCTCCCGCGTTTGTGGTGTAACGCGCGGGTCGCGGCAATGGGCTTCTACGAGAAATGCGGATGGCGCATTGAGGGAAGCGAGTTCGAGGTTCCCGACATCGGGGCGCATTACGTTATGCTGAGCACGGCAGATGAAAAAACGGTCGCGAACGGCTAAAAGACGTTCGCGACCGTTTTAACGCCGATTTTGCTTACGGCTGACCGGGAGCGATAATGACTCGCTCAGTCTGACCGCCCCCGGGTCGGGGACCGCCGCCGCCCCGTCCCATGAACATCATGTTCATCCCACCGCCGTTACGCATCGTGTCCATCATGGACTGGCGAAACTGATCGCGTTGCTCCGGTGTCATCATGGTGAACATCTGCCCCATGACCGCCGCCTGTTGCCCGAACTGGTTGGCAAGATTCTGCGGTCCGAGTGCGATCATTTTCGCCGCCTCTTTTTTGGCGAACGCTTCCTTGTCCTCTTGCGTCATTTTTGCCCAGATCGCCGAATCTCCGCTACTGACCGCCTTGGCTACCGTGTTGGTCAGTAAATGAATCGGTTTCAAGTTGAGGGCTTCGATCACGGCTTGCGCCTTATCGGCGGCAAGTACCTTGCCCAGCACCTCGACGGAGCCTTCCGGGGCGTTCCCGACTTTGCCGAACAGTTTCGACTGCGCCAGAGCGTAATCCGTTAGATCGTCGCCCTTGTAAGCGCGTGCCTCGGCGGCAGGGAGGTATAATTTCGCCCAGGCGGTGCCTTTGGGAAGGGCGTCCACGACGGCAGCTATTTGCGCCTCGAAGTTTGCCGGTGTTGTCGCCTCTGTAGGCAGGGGGACTTTTTCCGTCAAAATGGTGGAGTCAGCGACGATACGGACGCCTACTCCTGCGCCTTCCTCGATCCGCTTCAACACTTCTCTAACCGTGCGCATAGGCACTTTTTCCGCTCGCGCAGGTTTGGTCTCGGGAGCAACCCCGGTCTCCTGAGCAAACGCAACCCCGTCCGTTACGGCGAAGATAGCAAAGGCAAGCAGGCTGATTCTCTTCATCATGGCATTTATATTTCCTTCTTTTAAACGGAATAGACGTTGTTTATACCGGTTTTGTCACACAAAAGATAAACGCAAAATCTAGGCAGGGGCTCACAGGCAGAATGATCTGCGTCCGTTCGGCACCGGAAGAACATGCCTCCCGCTCCCACGATCATTATATATCGTGAAATCAAAAGGATTTTCCACAAGGCACTTGACACTATTACGCTAAAGTGTTATACTTGAAAAGCGGGAACTTTTCGATATTAATTGCGTAAGTTTACGTGGTAAATCATTCGCGCAAACGGCGCAAAAGGATACAGCAGGCATGGCAAAGACAGTTGGTATTGACTTAGGCACCACAAACTCCGTTGTAGCGGTTATAGAAAATGGCGATCCGGTCGTTATTCCGAACGCCGAAGGCGCGCGCACAACCCCGAGTATTGTTGGTTTTAATAAACAGGGCGAACGATTGGTCGGTGCGCCGGCGAAGCGACAAGCCGTTTTGAACCCGGACCGCACGATTGTTTCTATCAAGCGGCACATGGGAACCGCGCATCCGACGACGATTGACGGCACCCCGTATTCGCCGGAACAGATTTCGGCGATGATTTTGCAGAAACTCAAAGCCGACGCCGAAGCGTACCTCGGCGAACCGGTGACCCAGGCGGTTATTACGGTCCCCGCGTATTTCAACGACTCGCAGCGCACTGCGACCAAGCAAGCCGGTGAGATCGCTGGGCTGAACGTGCTCCGCATCATCAACGAACCGACCGCTGCGGCACTCGCCTACGGCGTGGATAAAAAGGAACGCGAAACGATCCTTGTCTACGACCTGGGCGGCGGTACGTTCGACGTGACGGTTCTGGAGATCGAGGACGGCTTGTTCGAGGTTAAATCTACCTCGGGCGACACCAACCTCGGTGGGGATGACTTCGATGCGCGTATTGTGGCATTCCT
>JACMIS010000082.1 GCA_014381035.1 Armatimonadota bacterium | reverse complement strand
TATGTGCGAACGGGTGCCCCATTCCGGACTGGTGCGACTCAGGGGTATACGCTGGCATCCGCGATGCATAACGACCCCCTATCGGGAACGTATGGACTTCTTTTGTCACCGAATCGAGGGCTATTCCCCTTTTCCCCGATTCTACTGCTCTGGTTCACCTTGCCGTTTGCCTGGGGGAAAACACCGTCTGTGTTACGTCTGATTACTGTTTTTTTTCTCCCTGGGGCGTTACTATATGTCCTGTTTCTCTCCCGCCTCTCGTTCTGGAATGATTTGGGATGGGGACCGCGCTACCTGGTTCCGGTGTTACCGATTTTCTATACCGGTGCTGCTCTGCCGATACTGGTTTTGCTCGAATGCGAATGGGACAGGAGACCATGGTCGCGATACCCCTTCCTGGCACTGATGATAATTTCCTTCGGGATCTGCCTCGCCCCGGTGATGGTGAACTGGGATCTGCTCGATACGATGAAATATCCCTACATCGTCAATCCGAACCATTCCTATCCGGAGCAACAGATGGCGGTGTGGGAGTCGTTGTATCGCGGCATGTTCTTTGGCGAGCGGCTCCCTGCCCCCGACGACATTAGCACGGACGCGATTCGCGACACGGGCAGAGACTTCCCCGATCTATGGGTTTTCCGCCTGCTACAGCACCCGTCGTGGGGGACAAAATTCATCGGTGGCACTGCTTTGTTGACTCTGACTGGTATCGCAGTGACGGCGTTGCGTTTCCTGCTATCTTCGCATCCAAAAACGATGCGAAGATAATCCCCATCCCGCGTTGACGTTACTTCGTCACCGACCACCGGTCTACCTCGACGCCGTTCTCATCTATCTGACGGATAGAGAGGGTTTTGCCGCGCACGGATAGCTCGGTCAGTGAATGAACGTCCGCGTCGTATTTGGCGGTGAAGGATTCGGTCGCCGATTCCGAACGGATGGATTTTTTATATAGTGCCGCGCCCCCTGCCCCTGTCACGACATAGAGAACGCCGTCGGGTCTCGTAACAGTAGAACCGTCGAAAAGAGTATCCAGCGAAAACGTACCGTCCACGGTTCCATTGGTTGATCTGGTTTTGGATGGCGCGAAGCGTAGCGGATACGAGCGTTGGTAGTTGTGTACGTGACCGCTCCAGACCACGTCTACCCCGGTTTCCTCAAAAATCGGCGCGAGACGACGCATCCATTGCTCGTTTTGGTGCGATACGGACGAGTGAAACGGTGCCACGTGAAGGACAACAAATCGCCAGGTCGCCGATGGATTCGCGGTGATGGCTTTTTTCAAACCTGCTATCATTTTCGGACTTTGCCAGTTCATGTAATAGTTTGCGTCAATCGCGACAATGTGCGTGTTTCCGTAGTCGAACGAGAAGTTCGCTCCACCCGGAAATGCCTTTCCTGCGGCTCGCTCGAACGCAGATGTATTGCCCGTTACGAGTGGACGCTCCCCACGTTCTGCCCCGCCCCAACCATTGAGCGGTTGCTTCCAGTAGTGGTAATAAGCGAGTCCATCGGGGTATTTTGCCAGGTTCGAATATGCGAGATCATGGTTTCCGCTCACTCCGATAAATAGTGTGGAGGATAACAGGGGTGCACCTTGCTTCGGGTCCGGTTTTTCCGCGCTGTAAACCGGAAAATAGTTCGCGCGGTACTCCGAGGCGCGACCATGCGGATACACAATGTCGCCCGTGATTAGCACCGCGTCCGGCTTGAGGAGCGATGTCTGGTACGCGACCTTTTTTTGCCAGGCGGTATCTTCCGCGCAATCACCGAAGATGACCATCCGGTAATCCTGCGTCGCCGCAGGACGTGCGCGGTTCGCTCTCGCCGCGAAAACCGGCACACTATTTTTCAAAATTCGGTAGTCAAAGGGTTGTCCCGGAGCCAATCCGTTCACCGGGGCGGCACAGACTGCGTGTGGTTTTATGGCACCGATTGCGACGGCGTTTATTCGGATCGGAGCGGTCTGCCTGACCCATTCGCCGACTCCCGACGGCGAACGCGTTTCTACATTCCAGGTTTGCGCTTCTTTCGCCGAGTTCGCTGGAGCGTGCCAAACAATCGCGAGAGAACCAGCGTCGGTCGGGTTGTCTCCGAGTTGCAGATAGGGTAGCGTGAAAAAGGTCCCTACGGGAGGAATAACTTTGTCCAGCGCAACGATCTTCGCGGCAGGGCTTTGAGCCGGGGATGGTTTGACCGCCGGTTCCGTTGGCGCGGTTGATATCGGGGAGGTAGAGCAGCCGTTGAGAATGATCGTCCCCAAAGGCGCGCACATAAATAAGAAATGTCGAAAAGCCATTGTGGTAAAACCGGTTCCGCGTGTAGAATATCACAAATTCAACTGCTGACAGACAGAATCGGAAAGGTCCCCCGAACGCTCATGGCTGAAGATACCGACCGACGGATTGTGCAAGAAATGTGGACGCTTGCACGCAACGAACCGCTGACCCTCGCCGCGCTACAGCCCTTTGGCTTCGTGGACAAGGAACGGTATAAGCGCACTGTGGGCGGAATAGTTCTCGAATTCACTCTCGATGCCGATCCGCGCACCCAAATATGGGGGTATGAACTTTCGATCACCGACGCCGAAGGCGGGATCTTAGACTCGGAAGTCGTTGATTACTGGCTCACCACCTTCTTCGGTAGCCTCAAATTCCTTGCCGCGCGGCGCAACTTCCTTTTCACCGGCGAAGCCCGCTATACGTTTCCTTACACACACAGCGGTTCCAATTCGTGACGTCTGCGCAATCTCTTTTTTGCACGAAATGAAACTTTTCAGGAAAGATCGTGTCACAAACCTTGAAGCATAAGTATTAATATATTTCGCTTCATTTAGAAAACACGCGAACTATTCGTTAATCACGTGGTTTGGCAGGTTTGATAAAAAACTAAACAGGGTAAGACCCGTCCGGAGCATTACGATAAGCATAAATATGTGGAACGTCCTGTTTCAGTCGGTGTAGAAACCCCGGTAGTGTAGTTAACGTTCCGTAGTACGAAAAAACAAATCTGATTTTTTCGGTAACGGCGAACGAAAAGGAATGTCACAAATATTCGACACGCTTGCTGTGTAAATCGGTCAACGATTATTGGGTTGGTCACGGTCTTACTCATGATTCATCAATAAGCAGTAGAGACGGCGAGTGTCAAACAGGTGTCGTGGAAACGGTGCGCAACTTCAAAAGCGCGAAACGCTCGGGATGGCGGTCAATGGCGGAGGCAACATGGATACTTCGCAGGACGAACGCGGTCTCAGGCATTTCCGTAATGGATTTGCTTCCGGAACACCCCCTCGTTGGACACGAACTTATTTTCCTGTTTGTTCTGAACTTGATGGCAGTTCGTCATTAATCCCCTATCGTTCTCCTCTACCCTGCCATGCGTAACGAAAAGAGCCGGTACCTATTCCGGTTGGCACTAATGCTACGCAAAGTATCCTTAGTGCTCGTTTGCTAAACTTTTGGAGGAAACAGAATGAAGAAAAACTCGCTGATTGCGAGCGCGGCATTGGCCGCCATCGCGCTCTCCGCCCTTCCGGCGATGGCGCAAGCACCGTTTTCGGACGTTCCGACGGATCACTGGGCGTATCAGGCAGTTCAGAAACTGAAGGATGCGGGCGTTGTCGAAGGCTACCCGGATAAAACCTACGGTGGTCCTCGCCCGATGACTCGCTACGAGTTCGCGATTGCTATCGCCCGTCTTATGGACCGATTTCCTGTCGTTCCGCCCGACGTTGCGACCAAAGGCGATATCGAGGCTCTCCGCGCCCAACTCGCTGGTTTCGCAACCAAGGACGAAGTCGCCGCACTTCGCAGCCTGATCAATGAGTTTCGCGCCGAACTCGAGCGATTGGGACAAGACATCAAGACCCTGAATGACAAAGTCAACGCGCTTGAGTCCCGTGTCTCCGCTATCGAAGCCGAGATGCGCCGTGTGCGAATCGGTGGTGAAATCAACCTGATGACGCAGGGCGTACACCGCCGCTCGGACAACCGCAGCTCGATCCTCGACCAGAGCGGTTTCCCGCGTGGCAACCCGACCAAGAAGTCCTTGTTGGGTGACATCCGCGTCCTGCATGATCTTGACCTCGACATCAACGTTCGGGTCAACGACACCGTCACCGCGAAAGCGATCATTAACTTCGGTAACTACCTGCCCACCCTGAACAGCGTCGCTTCCTTCAACGGAGTCCGCTCGGACGGTCAAGGCACCGGTCTCCCGAACACCCCTGGTCTCGGTCAGGTCAATCAGGATCAACAAACCTCGATCTACAATCTCGTCATTGATGTTCCCGCCAAACTGGGTGCCATCGGAAACGTTGATTTCCAGGTCGGTCGTTTGCCGCTCCAACTGACCCCGTACACGCTCAAACTCGTGGACAACGACGTGTACTTCTACAACCGCAAAACCGATCTCGGCGATATTCCGGTTGACGGCGCGAAAGCCGCCCTCAGCTTCGGACCCGTCGGTATCAACCTGTTCGCGGCGAAAGTGGACCCGATCAAATTCGTCAGCAACAATGCCGGCGTGATCGCCAATGATAACCAGTACGGGCTTTATGCCGGTGCAGCGTACTCGCCATTCGCCAATGCACGTGGATTCCAAGCGGGTCTGCGTGGCGGTGGTGCTGGCGCGTTCAACCGCCCTCGCCAATCGTCCATCAACCCGGCTGTGAACGGTGCGATGGCAGTTGAGCAACTCGGTGGTGGTCGCGCAACCATCGGTGTTCCGAAATACGGAACCATCGGCGGTACGTTCATCGCGATGTCCGGTGTTAGCCCGTCGGCTCCGTTCGGTTTCACCAACCCGGGCACTCGCTCGAACTTTGACCGTGTTTACGTCTACGGCGTGGACTTCTCCGGTCAAATCGGCGGAATCGGCGTCAATGCGTCCGGTACCAAGTCGGACACCTACCTTGACGATCAAGAGAAGACCGACGAAGGCAACGGACAGTGGGACGTGAACCTGGCGTATGCGTTCGGTAACTTCAACGTCCTCGGCGGGTACCGCGAAATCGGCACCCTCTACGGCGCACCGGGTTACTGGGGTCGCCTCGGTTCCTGGACGAACCCGACCGACATCAAGGGTCCTTACTTCAACTTGGGCTACCGCCTGAGCCGAGGTTTGTCGCTTGAAGGTGGCGCGCAGTTCTACTCCGGTTATGATGAAGAAACGACCAACGGTCTCGGCGGTCTGGGCGAAGACGATGAGATCACCAACTTCAAAGTTGGTCTCAAGTACGGTCTGACCTCGGTCTCGAACATCGACTTCGGTGCTGAGTACACCCAGTACGATGTGCAACGTGCGAACCTGAACGGTCGTGGGCAAGCAGAAGAGGTCTTCTACAACATCGGCTACGGCTACACGTTCAACACGAACACGTCGTTCAAACTGCTGTACCAAATCGTAGATTACACCGACGATGGCACCGGTTTCGACCGCATCAACGGCGACGGTGGGATTGCGGCAGCGCAACTCTCTGTTAAGTTCTGATCTAAGGCACAGCGAAGACAAGACCGCGCCCCCCGGACCACTCGGTTCGGGGGGCGCGGTTATTTTACTAATAATCCGACTT
>JACMIS010000635.1 GCA_014381035.1 Armatimonadota bacterium | reverse complement strand
TCCGTGAGTCACTCGAAGAGCAGACGATGGACATGGCGAAACGGACCGCCGCGCTGATTACCGCGAACATCCGTCATGCCTGCGGGTTGCCCGTCGAGGTCGTTATCGCGCCGTCCTGTATCGGTGGGGTCGCCGAAGCCGCCGACTGCGCCGCGCTCTTCGCCCGCGAAAACGTCGGGGCGGTGCTCACCGTGACGCCGTGCTGGTGCTACGGTTCGGAAACGATGGCGATGGACAACCGGATTCCGACCGCTGTCTGGGGCTTCAACGGCACGGAGCGACCCGGCGCGGTCTATCTCGCCGCCGTGCTTTCCGGACACTCGCAGAAAGGGATCCCGGCGTTCGGCATCTACGGGCGCGAGGTTCAGGAGTCGGCGGACACGACCATCCCGGACGACGTTTCCGAGAAGATCATCCGCTTCGCCCGCGCCGGTCTCGCCGTCGCCACGCTTCGCGGAACGTCGTATGTGGCGATGGGTGGTGTCTCGATGGGGATCGCAGGTTCGATTGTGGACCAGCCGTTCTTCGAGGAGTATCTGGGGATGCGGGTCGAGTCGGTGGACATGACCGAGTTCGTGCGACGCATCGAGAAGGGGATCTACGACCGCGAAGAGTACGACCGCGCTCTTGCCTGGGTCCAGGCGAACTGTCCGGAGGGAGCGGATGTCAACCCCCCGGAAAAACAACGTTCCCGCGAACGCAAGGATGAAGAATGGGCACTCTCGATCAAGATGACGTTGATCGCTCGCGATCTGATGGTGGGGAACCCCGAACTCGCCGGGATGGGCTATGTCGAGGAATCGCGCGGACACAACGGGCTTGCCGGAGGATTCCAGGGACAGCGTAACTGGACCGATCACTTCCCGAACGGCGACTTTCTGGAAGCGGTGCTCAATACATCGTTCGACTGGAACGGGATACGCCAGCCGTATCTCATCGCCACCGAGAATGACGCGATGAACGGTGCGTCCATGATCCTCGGGCATCTCCTCACGGACGGTACCGCGCAACTCTTCGCCGACGTGCGAACGTACTGGTCTGCCGCCGCCGTGAAGCGGGTAACCGGGTACGATCTGGAGGGCGCGGCGTCGGGCGGCATCCTGCACCTGATCAACTCCGGACCTGCCGCACTCGACTGGACCGGCGAATTAAGCAACACGGACGGCAAACCGACTCTGAAACCGTTCACCGAAATCACGTCCGACGATGCTGACGCCTGTTTGAAAGCCACGAAGTGGTGCGCGTCCGTGACCGAGTATTTCCCCGGTGGCGGTTGGTCTACCGACTTCACGACAAAGGGCGGCATCCCCTGCACGATGTTCCGGCTGAATCTGGTCAAAGGCTTGGGACCCGTGCTACAGATCGCCGAAGGCGTGACCGTGGAACTCCCGGGAAATGTTCACGACGTGCTCGACAAGCGCACCAACGAAACGTGGCCCACGACCTGGTTCGCCCCGACTTTGACCGGAACCGGCGCGTTCACCGATGTTTACTCCGTCATGAACGCGTGGGGCGCGAATCACGGTGCCATCGCGGTCGGTCATATCGGCGCGGATCTGATCACGCTCGCCGCCATGCTCCGCATCCCGGTAGACATGCACAACGTTCCCGCCGGCAGCGTGTTCCGTCCCTCTACGTGGACCCGATTCGGCACGTCCGACCCGGAAGCCGCCGACTACCGCGCCTGCGCCAACTTCGGTCCGTTGTATCGGTAGGTGTTGGGTGTTGGGTTTTTGGTTGGTCGGGGAAACAACCGAACCAAAAACCCAACACCCAACCAAACCCGTTTCCGCGCGGTCTTATAGGTTGTGAACGAGGATTTTCGGCTGGCACAGCGGGCGACTCGTGGTGATGCCGACGCAATAGGGAGACTTATCGAGCGTCACCGCGCTTCGTTGTTTCGGATCGCTTACCGCGATTTATGCTGTTACGAAGACGCGCAGGATGCTGTTGCGGAGTCGGTCGTTCGTGCCTGCCGATTCGTTCACCGTTTGAAAAGCCCAGAGCAGTTCGCCCCCTGGATTTGCGCCATCGTTCGTAATGAAGCGCGACGGATTCTCACACGAAAGCGACGACGTGAGGAGCGGGAGACGCACCTAATCGTCGAGAGTGAACCGTTACCATGCGGCGACGACCTGGGCGCGAATGTCCGCCGCGATCTCCGACCTTCCCAACGATCAAGCCTGCGCCGTTCAGAAATATTATCTGGAAGGTGCCTCGGTCAAAGAGATTTCCCAATCGCTCGCCCGCCCGGAGGGGACCGTGAAATGGATGCTGTCACAGGGACGGGCACGGCTCGCCGAAACGCTAAAGGAGTACCGACCGATGAACGATACACAAACCCGCCGCGCCGTGCTGATAACGCCGAACTTCGACAGTTCTTACCAGAAGGAGTTAGCAGTCGCCCTGACAAATGCCGGTTGGAACGCGGTGCGAACGGTATCCGATCCCGCCGAATTCCTACAGTTCCTGACACCAAACAAGCAGGGCACGACTGCCCCCCCGCGCTGATCACGGAGGGCGATTTCGTCGTATTATCGGAGCGTATCGGAAACATCACCGCATGGGAACTGATGCCATTTTTGCTCAGTGCCCGAAAGCGGATTTCATTCATCATTTTGTTGATCGTCGAGGAAGGGCGTTCCAGCGAAGAGATGGACGCGACAGCGATGTCGGGATATATGTCGGGCATGGATTTTCTCTTGATTCGTCCGCTGTCCAAAGAGGAGTTCACCAACTTCGCCCGCCGCGCGTTACAACTACCGACTTAAAACGGTTTGAGGGAACGTATTATCGAAGCGCAAAACGGGAAGCCGGATATTCTGACTTCCCGTCCTTCACGTGGGAGCGTGGGTGCGAATCGAACGCACGTCTCCGGCTTATGAGACCGGCGGGGTAACCTCTCCCCCACCTCGCTGACGATATTATCGCGCATGCAAATTGCCCCGGCAAGGGTTTTCAGTGACTGGTTGCGGGGTTCCCCGCACCGTTTCGCACAGATGCCTCAGTTCCGCATCCAGCGCGACGCGGGCGGCATATTCGTATGTCACAGTGCGCCCGAAATACGCCGCTGCTTGCTTGCGTAATCGCGTCCGCCATCGTTCGGCGGTACGTGGGTTGATGGCTAGCCCGAGGCACGCCTCCTCATAGGCATATCCGGCGGTCACGAGAAGCGCGAATCGGTAATGCGACGAGCGACGCGGGATTCGGGGCGGCACAACACTGCATTGTGCGGGACCGAACAAAGGAGCGGAACTTAAAAGTTGGTGAAACGGGCTGAATTGTTCAAGGAAATCGGAGCCTCCGGTGAGTTAGTGACCAATGAGCGGATTATACACTGTTTGCCACTTACGGAGCATCAGACCTTGACAACATTCACCACACTATTCGGCAGGGAGGCGATACGCAAGAGTGTCCGCCCCCGTCGAATAGAAGGTGTAGCCTTTTGACGCGAGCAGGTCACGGCATACAACCTGATCCGCATAACTCAAGTGCTTATGCTCATAATTGATGATTCGCGGGAGGCAACCGCCTTCGATGGCTGATTTAACCACGATGAGATCATGCCCTTCGGTATCTATTTGAAGCGCGGTTATATTCCCTAAATCCGGATGCCGTTGTAGCAACTGCCCGACGGTCACGACCGGGACAGTGATAGCCTCTATGAATTGTTCGAAATCCTTGCCTTTGACCCCATCCCAATCCTTGTGTTTCAGAAGCACGGATTTGTCGAAACTTGCCAGACCATGTGCCCATGCGGGGAACTGTGTCGCAGTCGCATTCAATCGGAAAATACTTGCTTGTCCGGGGGTATTGCTCACGGCGACATTATCCAGTCGCACACCCGATTGCCCGGAGTAGTTGGTCTTCAGTTTCTCGAACAGATTGGGTAAAGGTTCCACAAGAAGCGCGGGAAGGTTGAGCGAGACGATGCTCTTGCGCACGGGATCATCCATCAGTCCGTCGTTGGCACCGATCTGTACAATCGCACCTTTTCCTTCCGACAGGGTGCAGTGTTCGATAAGCAAAGGAAGAAACGGAATCGCCGGACCGTTACGCGCTTCGCGCATCACAATCTCCTGACCACGCACTTCCAGAAGACTACGAAGAGACTTACCCGCTACTCTCGTAATGATTGACATGCAACAACCTTCTGCCGATCCATGCGGCGGTAACGTTTTCGAAGGAGCAAAGGGATGTTTCAGAAGCGATGCAACCGGAGCACGGGCGTTTCTGAAACATCAATCTCTAAATGCCGATATATTGTACATTTGAATTCAAAGAGGCTGACAGTTAGTTATGCCAGAGAAGGCGCAATTCCTCCTCGGGGTTTCACGGGCGGTTTATCTACAGGTGAAGCCGTCCCGTCAATCATAGAAACGGTTTCGCGACATACCGTTTCTATGATTGAACGGCTCACAAACGTCAGGCGACGCCCATCAGGATGTCGAACAGACGTTGATCCAACTTCTCGTAGGGGAGTGGTTTCGCCGCGAGTGCGTCCGCGTCAAAGGTGCGGGCTTTGAGTGCGGTCGCCTTTTCCGCCGTGAAGCCGCCGTCAAGCAGTGTGTCGGAGGCAGGGTCGCCGGACGTGTTCAAGCCCGCGAGGATTTCCTGCACCACCGGGTCGGCGTCGAACTGTTGCGCTTTCTCTTTCAGGATCAGGTAGGTGCGCATACACCCTTTGGCGAACTCGATCACATCGTCGCGGTCGGAAGTGCGCAGGGCGTGCGCGTCAAAGTGGCGCATCCCGTCGAACTTATAGTTTTCCAGTAAGCGCACGAGGAAGAACGCATTTTTCGAGTCTTCCTGTCCGAAGCGCAGGTCCTGATCGAAACGCCCGACTTTTTGCCCGTTCAGGTCCACATGGAACAGTTTTCCGGCATCAATCGCCTGCGCGACCGCATGGTAGAAATTCAGCCCCGAGATCGTTTCGTGTGCGACTTCCGGGTTCACTCCGACCATTTCCGAATACTGGAGCGTGGCAATAAAGCCGAGCATCGCGCCGGTCGTCGGCAGATAGATGTCGCCGCGCGGCTCGTTCGGCTTGGCTTCGAGAGCGAATTTGTATTCGTAGCCCTGCGACTTCGAATACTCGCACAGAAAGTTCAGTCCGTCGCGCATCCGGGCGCACGCGGTAACGGCGTCCTTGCCGGCGTCCACTTCCGCGCCTTCGCGCCCGCCCCAGAACACGTAGATCCGTGCGCCGAGTTCGTAGCCCAGGTCCATCGAGCGCATCACTTTCTGGAGCGCGAACGCCCGCACTCGCGAATCGTTCGACGTGAACGCGCCGTCCTTGAAAACGGGATGCCCGAACAGGTTGGTCGTCGCCATCGGGACCACCAGACCGTTGTCGGAAAGTGCCTTCTTGAATTCGGCGACGATGCGGTCCTGCTCCGCCGCCGACGCGCCGAACGGCACCAGGTCGTTGTCATGGTAGTTGATGCCATACGCGCCTAACTTGCCGAGTGCCTCCGCCATCTCCACGGGCGTGAACCCTTTGCGGACCGGGTCGCCGAACGGGTCGCGTCCGGGGTTGCCCATCGTCCAGAGTCCGAACGTAAACTTATCTGATTTCTGCGGTTCGTAAGCCATTGATATAATCGTCCCTTGGTTAAAACTTGTGCGGCTAATCGTCGCCGCGCCCGTTCAGTATAGCAAAGCGATAGTCACGGGGTCAACCATTTCTCGGCAATACGTGGCACGCAAAACGATATAATTTAACCAACTATGCCAGAATCTAGCGTCAAAGGGCTTCGCAAACGCATCCCGATCACAGTCATCTTGACATTCCTGCTTTTGGCTACCATTTTCGACTACGCCTTCTACCCCTACAACGCTCCACTGCCGGGGAGCGAATCGGGAAATCGCAACACGAACGGCGTGTGGCTTCGCTATCTCTGGTATTTCGGCGAGCATTCCGACGCGGAAACGAAACAACTTGCCCGTGACCTCGCCGAACGACAGATCGAGTACGCCTACTTTCATGTGCGCTACATCGGCAAGAGCGGGAAACTACGCTTCCGATATCCGGCGCAAGCCCGTCATTTGAACGCCGTTCTGCGAAACGCGAATCCCCGCGTGAAGCGGATCGCCTGGATTTATGTGGGAAATACACGGGGCATAGGTTCCATAACAAACCTTTCCGAACCGGAACATCGCCACCGACTCGTCGGGGAAGCCCGATTTCTGGTCACGGAGTGCGGCTTCAATGGGGTGCAGTGGGACTACGAGATCTGCCCCGACAATGACGCCGGTCTGCTATCCCTTCTGGACGAGACCCGCGCCACACTGCCGAAAGGAAGTTTCGTATCCGTCGCGACCGCGCTGTGGTCTCCCGCGCTGCCTCGCGCCGCCGGATACGGTTGGAGCGAAGGTTATTTCGCCGAGGTCGCCCGGCGCTCCGACCAGATCTGCGTCATGGGCTACGACAGCGGCTTATACCTGCCTCGTGCCTACGCCTGGTTGATGGAGGAGCAGGTCGTTCATGTTTGCCGCGCCGTCGTGCAGACCGGAAGCGATTGCCAGGTGATTATCGGCGTGCCGACCTACGGACCGGGCGGCGCGTCGCACCACGCACGGGCGGAGAACCTGTCCGTTGCGATTCGCGGCGTCCGCGCCGGAATAGCGCGTTTATCCCCGGAAGAGCGGAAGATACTCGCCGGAATCGCCCCTTTCGCCGACTATACGACAGATGCCGACGAATGGGAAAGGTACGAGAAAGATTGGTTGGGGCAATGATGTGATTCGGGGGGTGAAGCCCCCGAATCACATCTCCTCGGTGCGGTAGGACTGCGCGAATAGCGAGGCGAACTCGCCCATGCCGGAGTCGGCTAAGTCGTAGTGGACGGCGGTCCGGAGCGCGACCAGCGCGTCGCCGACCGATTTTGCCATGCGGTCGGCGACCCATTGCGGGTACGGTTCGCGGATCTCCGGCGAGACGACCTGTGAGCGGATCCCGGTCAAAATCGAGCAGAGTTGGTCCGGGTCTTCCGCCGTCTCGCGCTTGATTTCCAGACGGAACGCGGGCGACCATTCGTGCGGCTTGAAGTAAGTAAACAGAACCTCATCCTCGCGCACACGCGATACCGCATCGTTGACCGCGAGCCGCACTTGCTCGCGGGCGGCGTCGGTCGGGGTGAGCGGGGCGATCTCTTTGCTGATCCAGTGCGTCCGGCTTTGCGGGGTCAGGGCGAGTGGCTTCGGTTCGGTGTATTCCCCTTCCTGAAGCAGAAAGCGCGTCAGGGTCTTGTCGTCGAGTCCCAACCCGATCCCGCGCAGCCCCTCGGGAATGAATGAATGCGACAGGTCGCGGGAAGAATCGTATTTGACGACGGCGACGATGCTCGGCTTGCGCATGACGCTACGCAGTGCTTCCGCCGTGTCGTATTTGGTGACGATCTCGGCGATACGGGCGCGGAGGGATTCGTTGGTTACCGATAACAACGTACTCAGCGCGATAATCGGAGTGAGATGCGCTCCGTCCAACAAAACGCAGTCGTGCGGCGCGTCCCGCAACACTGCGAGTTCAAGCGCGGTCATCACGCCCCGACACATGGTCGCGGTTTCGTCGCCCTGATGCGGCAATGTTTCCTGCCACGAGGCGTACTGCACGCCGGGCCAGTGTGTCGAGGGGGCGTCGCTCAATCCCTCGATGCCGACCGCGACGGCGAGCGCGGTATCGGTACCCATGGATTTTTCCAGTGCCGCGCCGCCATCCACCGCCGCCACAGTCGGGGCGTTCGGGCATCCGGGCAAATCCGCAAAATGGCGGATCAGGTTGGCGTCGCGCAACGATTGACGCATAGCGGGACCACGTTCCCGGATTGCGGTGAAGAGGTCTTTGACGGCTTCCGCGACCTCAGCGGTGCGCCCCAACACTTTTTGTAGCACTTCGTCAGGCAGGTCGGCGAACGGGGTAAACATTTCGGCAGATGAGTCGCGCATAAGAGGAGGTTACCATTCATCATAGGCACCGCGTTGTCCTTTGTTTTTGCCTTTGTCCTGCCCGGACGGGGGCAACCTTACGTTGCATCGTTGTTACCTCCGGTGCCTGGGAGTCTTGCTACACCTGTCCCCGTACTGTTTTCCCGCGATTCGGCGTCCGGGCTT
>JACMIS010000634.1 GCA_014381035.1 Armatimonadota bacterium | reverse complement strand
GCGCAGATCATTCCGTGGAACTTCCCGATCCTGATGGCGACGTGGAAACTCGCGCCCGCGCTCGCGGCGGGCAACTGCGTTGTTCTGAAGCCTGCCGAGCAAACCCCGGCTTCGATCATGGTGCTGATGGAATTGATAGGTGACATGCTCCCCCCCGGGGTGCTCAACGTCGTGAACGGCTTCGGTGTCGAGGCGGGCAAACCGCTGGCGAGTTCGGACCGCGTCGCGAAAGTGGCGTTCACCGGAGAGACGACCACCGGACGCTTGATCATGCAATACGCGTCGGAGAATATCATCCCGGTGACGCTGGAACTGGGCGGCAAATCCCCGAACATCTTCTTCGCCGATGTCGCCGCGAAGGACGACGATTTCGCGAGCAAGGCACTCGAAGGGTTTACGCTGTTCGCACTGAATCAGGGCGAGGTTTGCACCTGCCCGTCCCGCGCACTGATCCAGGATTCCATCTACGACACGTTCCTCGAACGCGCCTTGGAGCGGACACGCGCGATTGTGCAGGGCAACCCGCTCGACACGGACACGATGATGGGGGCGCAAGCGTCGAACGACCAGTTGGAGAAGATTCTGTCCTATTTCGATATCGGCAACAAAGAAGGCGCGAAGGTCGCCATCGGCGGGGAGCGAGCCGACCTCGGCGGTGATTTCGCCGAAGGGTACTACGTTCGCCCGACGATCTTGCTCGGCGACAACAAGATGCGCGTTTTTCAGGAAGAGATCTTCGGTCCGGTCGTCTCCGTCACCAAATTCACCGACGAAGCCGATGCGCTGCAAATCGCGAACGATACGCTTTACGGGTTAGGGGCGGGCGTCTGGACACGCGACACGAGCACGGCATATCGCATGGGGCGTGGAATCCAGGCGGGACGTGTCTGGACGAACTGCTACCATCTGTACCCGGCCGGCGCGGCGTTCGGCGGATATAAGGCGTCCGGTATCGGGCGCGAGAATCACAAGATGATGCTCGATCATTATCAGCAGACCAAAAATCTGCTGGTGAGCTATGACGCGAAGCCGATGGGCTTCTTTTAAGGAAATCGCATGACTACACAAAGCGTGGAGAGGGTCACCCACACGCCAGCAGCCGCGTCGCTGATCGAGAAACTGCGCGCCCGGCATGGCGATCTGTTGTTCCATCAGTCCGGTGGGTGTTGCGACGGCAGTTCGCCGATGTGTTATCCCAAGGACGAGTTTCGTATCGGGCAACGCGACGTGTATTTGGGGGATGTGTCCGGGTGCCCGTTCTATATGAGCGGACCGCAATTCGAACTCTGGCGACACACGCACCTGACGGTAGATGTAGTCAAAGGATGCGGAAGCGGTTTTTCCTGCGAGTCGCCAGAGGGGGTGCGTTTTCTGATCCGTTCACGTCTTTTCGACGCCAATGAGCAGAAAGCATTGCCGGAGCCGTTGACCGGGCCGCAATGAGGGGCAACTTTCCGGCGACAGACGGTACTAAATCGCAGGTATAATCCCCGTAGGAAGAGACGATCAGCGGGCGACACGGATTCTGTCCGCGTCGCCCGCGGTTGTTTTAAGAAAGGAATTATGAAATAGTGACTTTGCCACCGATCACGCCGGGCGATCTGTTAATAGTCGGCACGTTGATTGTTCTGGAGGGTTTACTTTCTGCCGATAACGCTCTGGTACTGGCAATTCTGGTCAAGCATCTCCCCAAGGAGCAACAAAAAAAAGCGTTGCTTTATGGGCTGATCGGCGCGTTCGTGTTGCGCGGCACGGCGATATTCTTCGCCCGCTTCCTGATGGGCGTCTGGTGGCTTTGTGGCGTCGGAGCCATCTACTTGATGTTTCTTGCCGGTAAGCATTTCCTGACCCGGCACGAGCACGACGATCCCGACAATCCGAAAGTGGGCGCAAGTTTCTGGGCAACCGTGGTGCAGGTGGAATTTACGGACCTGGTGTTCGCCGTTGATTCGATCCTGGTCGCCGTCGCGCTGGTACATGACCCGGAGAAAGTCTGGATCGTCTATACCGGTGGGTTCCTCGGGATTCTGTTGTTGCGACTTGCGGCGTCGTTCTTTATCCGACTGATCACCAAGTATCCGGCTCTCGATCATATGGCATATGGTCTGGTCGGTTGGGCGGGGTTGAAGTTAGCCTCGGCGGCAATGGATATTCGCGCCGAGTCGCTCCATCTGCCGGAGCCACATTATCTGCCGACCTGGGCGTTCTGGATCGGGTTCGGACTGATTGCCGGGTTGGGTTCGCTCTATGCGGTGCGCGCGGGGCGCACGGCGGCGGACGAAGAAAAGGTCGAGGACGCCGAGGATTCGCTGGAACAGTTGGAGGAAGGCGATTTCGTGTTCGACCGTGTCCCGCCTCCGGGTCCGCCCGAGGACGCACAAACCCCGACGAGCAAGGGGAACCGATAGTCCATGTTTGTTCTGCGTGCCGCTATCCCGACTGACGCCGAGGAGTTGTCCTGTGTGGCAAAGGAAACCTTTCTGGACGGTTGGGCGAGCGTCATCGGTGACGAGTTCGCGACCGCCTATGCGGAGGAGAACCTGCATAGCGACCGACTTCGCACGGAAATCGAGGATGGCGATTCCCACTATTTCGCACTGGCAACGGATCAAAAAACCGGCGGAATAATCGGGTACGCCAAGTTAGGTCTCAAACGCGCCGCCCACGAGAGCGTTCTCGGGGACTGTCCAGTCGTCCTGCAACGACTCTACGTATCCGCCTCCGGCCGGGGGGGCGGAGTAGCCGACGCGTTGTTAGCCGCATGCGAACAAGAAGCCGTGCGGCGCGGCTTCGAAACTCTCTGGCTCGAATGCGACCCGCGTAATGAACGGGCATGGCGATTTTACGAGAAACGTCGTTTCGTTGTGCGGGGCGGGGCGATCTATTACTACCCGAACGGGCTCAACGACAAGATTCGGATAATGGAACGCCCGATCAGGCAGGATTCCCATATGGTAAGCACGAACGATTAGCCTATGAAATCACGCCCGGCTTATGAACCGGTTACAGGCTTAGTCGCATTCGTTAACCCACTGCAAGGAACCGATTCGAAACACGCGTTCTCGACGGGAAACACCCTGCCCCTTATCGCCGCCCCGCATGGGATGACCCACTGGTCGCCGCAAACAAACTCCCGCAACGATGGCTGGTTCTTTCATCCCAGCGATCCCGCCTTCACCGGCATCCGCGCTACCCATCAACCATCTCCCTGGATGGGCGACTACGGGTATTTTCTGCTGATGCCGCAAGCCGGCGTTCTCAGACTGGAGGCACAGGAGCGGGAGTCCGCATATCGCACGATTCATCATCGCCCCGATTATTTCGCCGCACAGTTGCAACAGGATGAGTGGACTGTAGCGTTCGCTCCGACCGAGCGGTGCGCTATTTTGGGGACGTTCCGCGACCGATCCACCAAAGGGACCCCACTACGGCTACTCCTGGAGCGGTTCGGGAGCCACGAAGAACCCATGGTGTGGGATAAGTCAGCAAATTGTGTGCGCGGGTTGACCCGAAAAAACAACGGGGGCGTGCCGGATAACTGGGCATTCTATTTCGTCCTTTCCCCCGACTCGGTAATCACCGACGTTTCCGAGCATAAAACGGACGATGGGCACACGATCACCGTGATCGAGGTCGCACCGGAATCGTATGGCTTTCAAACCCGTATCGGTACCTCGTTTATCAGTACGGAACAAGCCGATGCTAATCTAGCGCGGGAAGTCGGCAACGCTTTCGTGCATCAAATCGCGGAGCGAGCCGGAGAGCGATGGAACGAGTTGCTTGGTCGCATCACTCTCACCGGTGCTACCACGGACCAGGAGCGTACCTTTTACTCCTGTCTGTATCGCGCCTTGCTTTTCCCCCGTGTGCTGCATGAACCGGATACGAACAACGTGCCGCACCATTTCAGCCCCTACACCGGCGCGGTTTTACCCGGCGTCCTATATACGGATAATGGCTTCTGGGACACGTTCCGCACCGTATACCCCCTGCTCGCACTCGCTTATCCCGATATTCTCGGTCCCGTTATTGATGGCTGGCTGAATACGTATCGCGAATCGGGCTTCCTGCCGGAATGGGCATCGCCCGGACATCGCGCCTGCATGGTCGGAACACACTCCCAGGCCGTGATCGCCGACGCCGTCGCGAACGGTATCGCTGGCTTCGACTACGAAACCGCGCTGGAAGCCGTTCTTGCGGGCGCGACCCAGTCCGTTCCCGATAATAGTGCCTACGGACGTGCGGCACTCGCGGAATACGAATCGCTCGGTTACGTGCCCTGCGACCGGATTGATAAGGCGACTTCGCGCACGTTAGATTATGCCTACGACGATTATTGCGTCGCGCAGATCGCCCGTGCGGTCGGTCGCGACGATCTGTACGAAGCCTTTCTGGCAAAGAGCGAACGCTGGCGCAATGTTTGGGACGCCGACACGAAATTCTTCCGGGGGCGTCTGGCGTCCGGCGAATGGCTTACCCCATTCAATCCAACGGAATGGGGTGGGGCATTCGTGGAAGGGAGCGCGTATCAGTTCCGCTTCTCGGTGCCACACAACCCCGCCGGGCTTGCCCAGTTATGGGGCGGGGCGGCGGTAATGGCGGCGGCGATTTCCGAAATGGTGGAAACGCCTCCTACGTTCGGGGTCGGTTCCTATGGATACACGATCCACGAAATGGCGGAGATGGCGGCGGCGAAGTTCGGGCAGTACGCGCACTCGAATCAGCCGGTCCATGCGACATTGCATATGGCGGCGGCGGTTGGAGTGGGCGAAGTAACGAACCGGCTCACACATCGCGTTTTGAACGAATACTACACGCCAGAAACACTCCCCGGCGATGAAGATAACGGCGAGATGGGGGCGTGGTACGTGCTTGCCGCGCTCGGAATCTTCCCGCTCTGTCCCGGGTCAGGCGAGTACGTTTTGAACACCCCACTTTTCGATGAAGTGCGTGTCGCACTGCCGGGTGGTAGCGAATCACTGCGAATCTTTTCTGATTCGCGGACGCGACCAAACGGGACCGATAAAGTGGAAAAGGTGTTGTGGAACAACACTCCCCTGTCCGCTACCACGATTCGCCACGAACAACTTGTCGGCGGGGGCGAATTACACTTTCGCACGTTCGCGGATTAGAACAAGGCGAGTTGTACAGCACGGGATCGGGCACGAAACACTAATGATGGTTTGTCCCGCAAAGCGACTTCCACGGCGGCGGGTGGCGACTTGAATCCTTCCGCCGTGTACCGCTTTTTCCAGAAATTGAGTGCCATCCGCGGAGTGTTATTCACATGGGATAGGTGGGAAAGCCACGCGCAGACCGGACCATGATCTGCCGTGTGCGCCAGCAGAAAATCACATGCGGCGTTGTTGGACAAGTGTCCTTCCCGTGACAGAATACGTGCTTTGACCACGTCGGGATACGGACCGAACCGCAGTTTATGAATGTCGTGATTCGACTCGACCGCAACCAGCGACGCGCCGACGCACGCTTCCCGAAACTCCGGGGTCAGTGTTCCGGTATCGGTCGCGTAACAGAGGGCGAACTCGCCGAACGACACCCGGAACCCGACCGGATCAGCGGCATCATGCGTGGTCCGCACCGCCCGCACTCCAAATCCCCCCATCCCGATCTCGCCACGAGAATCTATGACCTGCGTCGGCGCATCCCGTCCTTCCTGGGTGAGCAGTGTTTGAAGCGTTCCCTCAGTCCCGACAAGCGGGACTTTGTAACGGCGGGAAAAGGGAACCGCGCCACGGACATGGTCAATGTGCTCGTGGGTGAGAAGCACGCCGGAAAGGGATTCGGGCGCAATTTCTCGCCGTTTCAGCTCCCGCGTGATACTCCGCACGCCGAGTCCTGCATCCACCAGAACCGATGCGCCCCCTGCAACGACCAGCACGGCATTCCCCGACGAGCCAGACGCCAGACAGTAAACCGCGATTTCGTTATCAACAGGGCGCATCACACCGTATTGTACGAAAAGAACCGACGTTAGTCAAACATTTGTGTACCAAACGAAGTCCGGGGCTGGCTCCATCTACTGATGGAGCCAGCCCCGGACTTCATCGATGGAGATTACTGAGCCGGTCCACATATTGGGTCAGGCAGTAACAAACCGATCAAGTCGCCCCAGGTCTGGGAGTCACCGGCGGCGAATTCTCCTTCTTCATCACCCGCGATACGCGGCGGAATTGTCCCGCCCAGATCGCTACCGTTCCCACCCCAGACGACGTTGTTCGCGTTGACGGTAGCGTTCTCATCGTAGAAACGCGGCGGAATCGTCCCACCCAGATCGCTACCATTGCCGCCCCAGACGACATTATCGCCGTAAACCATGGCGAATCGCGGCGGGATCGTTCCGCCGAGGTCGCTACCGTTTCCGCCCCAAACCACATTATTTCCGTAAACAAGGTCGTCGTTCCACAAGCGCGGCGGGATCGTGCCGCCGAGGTCGCTACCGTTCCCACCCCAGACGACGTTGCTCCCCCAGACGATCCGGGCATCCTCGATAGTCAAACCTGTGTTGCCCCCCCAGAGAATCGAAGTCCCCCAGGTCAATCCCGGACGATCCATAATCGCCGGAATCGTCGCCCCTGCCCACGGTGCGGCTTGTCCCGCGATCAGGCTGGTCATCGGAAGTGTTCCGGTGAAACCGGTACCGGGTTGAATGCGCTTCACAAGTTCGACCGCGCCAATGACATTGAGTTGCCCCGCACCCTGCACGAACGGGTCGTAGTAGGTGGTCAGACCCGTTACCGGGTCGTAGCCGGAAAGGACCTGCGCGGTGAACATCAGGGATGCCTTGACCGCGTTCGGTGTCAAGGCCGGGTTCGCATTGATCATCAATGCTGCCGCGCCACTGACCAGAGCGGTACTCATCGAGGTCCCGGAAAGCCGCGCGTAATCCGGCGCGGACGAATGCCGCGTTTGGATCGGATACATGGTGTCAATCGTCGCGCCGGGAACGCGGAGCGAAACGATGTCGTTCCCGGGTGCGATAATATCCGGCTTGATCAGCACATCGTAGGGAGTCGGACCCCGTCCCGTGAAGGAAGTGATTGTATCGTCCCCGCGAGCAGCCGTTCCCATGGTGTTCGTCGCACCAACCGTGATCACCTTGGGATCGTTGCCCGGTGCGCCTACCGTTCCATAAATCCCGCCCAGATTGCCCGCCGAAGCGACGACAACGAGTCCGGCATTAACCGCACGCTCCGCCGCCTGGCAAAGCGGATCCGATGCCGCCGGTCCTGTTATCGTGGTGGATAACGAAAGATTCACGACGCGGAGGTTGTATAGCGTCTTGTTGGCGACGCACCAGTCCAATGCGGCGATAACGTCGGAGGTGCGCCCGACGCCGAATGCGTCCAGCACTTTCAAACCGACAAGGTGCGAAGCCGGTGCCACACCACGATAGTTATGACTTGCTCCCCCGGCAACCGCACTCGCCCCACTGCCACCGATCAGTCCCGCGATATGGGTCCCGTGCCCATAGTCGTCATAGGGCGTATTGTCGAACCCATTGACGTAATCCTTGAATGCCGCGACGCGCAGAAGCAGGTCGGGATGTGTTCCCATGATCCCGGAATCAATCACCGCGACGCCGATACCTGCCCCGGTCTCGGTGCCGGTGTAACCTTGGGTGCCATTTACCTGATCAGTACCGAGCGCGGCACGATCAATGTCGAGCGGCGGTGTGGTCTGACCATGGATGATCCGATCCGGGGTCACGGAAACGACACGAGAATCGGCGGCAAGTTTCTTTACTTGCTCCGGCGTCGCTTCGATGACGGCGCAGTTCATACCCGCGATAGTACGTCCGAGGCGCTTGACTTTACCGCGCAGGGCGAGTCGAAACGTCCGACGTGTCAGGGCGTCATTGTCGCGCACTTGCACGATATAGCGCGATGTTTTGGAAACCTGTTTCATCCGCGCAACGGGTGGGGTCGCTGCTGCGATATTGTACGAAGAAAGAACCACGACGGAGGTCAAGCCCAACGTAAGCCACGAAAACGATGTTTGCTTCAATATCTTCTCCTCTGGCGACCCTGGCGGTAGAATTTACTTGCTTCCCAGGAGTAACCAAAGAATATTATCGGCGTGCGAATACAAAATCCTCGCTCGTAATTAGACGGATATTCGCCTTTTATCGGAGGAGAATCGTTTTTTGCCGGAAAGCGACCGGTCCCGACGCCGTCCAGCGCCGCAAGAAGTCCGCGACCTGTGTCCGGTAGGTGCGCAATTCGGCCTCCCCTTCCGCGCAAATACGTGCCATCCGAAGGTTGTTTTCCGTTGCGACATAGATCGCCCAGAACAATGTAACGATACGCACGCCGCTGGCTGTTTGCGTGCAACGGGTTCGTTCCAGAGCAATCACGCCAGTTTCTTCGATACGGACGCGGCGGACCTCACTGATACCAACAACAAACTCATTAGTACCGACCGGGACGCTATCCGTCGCGTTTTCAAACACCGAGGCGGGGCTGTTGCCTCCGCCTACCGGTACGGAGGGCAACAATTGCGCCACGACCTTCTGGGATTGCGGTGATAAACCTTTGACGGGTCGCGCCAGCAGATGCTTTCGCCCTAACCCGGCGCGTTTTATGGCACGCTCGCCACACGCCCATCCGGGGCGACACTGCGTTGGGAGGTGACGCCCGGGGCGCGGTGCGACATAGACGGAGCGCGTCGCAATCGCGCCGTTCATGCCGAATTTCGCCGCTTTTTCGGTTCGTGTTTTATGCCAAAACCACCATCCCGCCATCGCATCGCCCCTTCTAATCGCCGGTACAACAGTTAATAATACTTAGTCGCGCCGAACTATCAAAAAGTTGACGACTTATAGGCGACTGTGCAAAATCCGACACCTACTGTTAAGATTTGAGTGATGATTCCTTGTACCCAGTTCGGTAATCGAAGCAAACGCGTAATCCATACAGAACCTATTCATTGTATAGCCCCGAGTTATCGTCACCGGCGTTGCGGTCGTCTTTGCCATTCTCGCCGACGCTGTATGCCTTTCCGGTATGCGCGTCATAACGCAACGCATGGGTTCCGGGAAGAGAGAAAGGATCACCTGGTACCACACTGATATAGGGTTTCGTCCCACGAGTAAGATCGCTCAGCGATGTCGGTGCGACCCCGCCATGTTCTTGCCGGTATGCCTGGATAGCAAGTTGCGCAAGCAAAACACGGTTGTGTGTCGCCTGTTGGGTCGTTTGATGGTAGGCACGTTGAACATCCGTGTCCACCCAGTATCGCACCATGGGGTTGGCGGATAACTGGGTCTTGTCCAATCGCTTCGCCAATTGATACGGCATCCTGTAACGCGTCAGAATCTGATCATACTGCTCCGCGAAGTCGTCCACGACGCCCTGCTTCGTGCGTGCGAATACCATCGTCCCCAGTGCGAACCGCCACCCGGCACCTTGGAGATCGAGTTCTTCACCGGTATTCGGGTTCATTCCCTGGAATGCTCCTGTCCGGAAAACAGTTTTCAGTGTGTCGTAGGACATCGTGTCCCGTTCGGCAGTCATCATCTGGGCAAAGGTTCGTTCGTGTTTCAGCATCGCTTCCAGTCGTGATGCGCCCGCTCGCGCTTCAGCCGCCGACAAACCTTTGACATGCCTTATCGCTTCCTGAGTGCCGATACGTTGTAACAGGACGCCGATCATACCTTCCAGAAGGGATGCACCCTGACCGGCGTCTGTGCCGAGGCGCATCGCGTCCAGCGCGGATTGCAGGGCACCGGGGGTATCCCCCTTCGCCGCTTTCACTCGGGACTCCACCGCCAGCATTCGGGACATTTCTCTTAACGGAGCAAAATTGCGGGTTGGTATTGATTTGCCGACCGACGATTCTTCGACAAAATAACCGGGAATTTTGTCAGCAACGAAGGAATATTTCATCCCCTGTCGCAGAAGATCGAACGCCGGTTTCGCCTGTGCAACCACTGGTTCCTGGACGGAAAGTGGCGCACTGATCAAGCTATGCGTATCCTGCTCCAACCCTTCGGGCATGTCTATGTGGAACGCACCCGCGGCCGCCATATAGAACAGTGCCGCGTTTGGTTGCTTCGTCTCGCCCGTTTCTGACACCGTGTTTTCTTTGTAGACGCCCTCCCCGACCGGATACGCGGGTTCGAGGTTCGCCACATGCCAACGGCAAGCGATACCCAGCGAGGCGATAATCGTCACGATAGCAATACGGCGGCGGCGGACGATGCGTTGTTGAAGGGTTGGAATGTATTTCATGAGGAAGATAATTGCAGACTTTCCTTTCACCGTTACACATCGCGCTAAATAGTTCTGTTGCCCGATGGCACGGCGCAGTCACAGAACTGTTTATAATGCAAAGAGTGTGCCGTCACTACATAAAGTTATTTTTATAGGAAATCATCAGGTCACGACTTGGCGGTGTCCCATACAACCGATGGCCGGATAATTCCTGCTAACTTATCGGCAGTTTCGCCATGTCCCATCATGTCCTCGACACGAAAAGAAATCGCATGGTCCATTTGTTGAAGCACTCGCTCATTGGGGATGTCGGCAACGATGCTCAGAAAGAACATTCCTTCGTTCAAAATAGAAGGGGGGAACTGGCAACGGGCGATATAGTCGCCCGGCAGGTGTCTGGAATGAGTAGCACCTTCGGGATCATACGAGGAACAAACCAGAACGCCGTCGGACGTTTGCACATTGACCTTTACCCGGAGATTGACAAGCGGCGCAGCGACTGTGTACTCGATTTCGATGCGAAACGGGTCACGTAAATCTATCGCCTGAGCAACAACGCCGCTCTTACCGCACACGCGAACGGTTCGTAAATGAAATTCGGGCGACGGGGATTGCTCCGATGCGATGCGCAGTTCCGCGGTTACACCTCCCGCCTCTCGCATATAAATCTCCATAACGGCATCGGTAGCAGAATCCAGTGTCAGACGTCCATCCTTTAAAAACAGGGAACGATTACAAAGCGAGCGGATCGCCGCCACATTGTGCGAAACAAAGAGCACGGTACGCCCACCGGATTGCGCGACATCCTGCATCTTGCCAAGGCATTTACGCTGGAATCGTGTATCGCCGACTGCCAGAACTTCGTCCACGATCAATATCTCCGGGTTCAGGTGCGCGGCGACCGCGAAGGCAAGGCGGACATACATCCCCGAGGAATACCGCTTGACCGGCGTATCAAGAAACGATTCGATCTCCGCGAAATCCACGATTGCGTCGAACTGGTGCGTGATTTCCCGTCGTGTCATACCCAGGATCGCGCCATTGAGGAAGATATTTTCTCGCCCGGTCAGTTCGGGATGAAACCCCGTGCCGACCTCCAGTAGCGATCCAACGCGCCCGTACAGATCAATCTCCCCTTCCGTAGGCTCGGTGATGCGGGACAGTAGTTTGAGCAGGGTAGATTTACCCGCGCCGTTGCGCCCGACGACGCCAACAATGTCCCCCTCCTGGAGATCGAAAGAAATATCCCGGTTTGCCCAAAACTCCGTATATTCCGCCTTTGTTCTTCCCTTCAATACGGATAGGAGGCGTTCGGCTATGGTGGTCGCCGTATTCCCGGAACTTTGCGCGATGCGATACTTTTTACCGAGACCGCGTACCGAGAGAGCGATGTTGCCCCGTTTAGATGACATCGGCGAACTGCCTCTCGCGGTTTCGAAATATCATGGTTCCCGCCGAAAATATTCCGAGGGCGATGACAACGGCATAAACGACATACCCGGCGGGGACCGGAAAATCAGACCAGTCCCGCGCGTAAAGCGACCAGCGAAAGCCCTCTATAAACACGGCGAGCGGGTTGAGCAAGAGATACAGGGGAAGCCACTTCTCGCCGATCCGATCCAGGGTCCAACCGACGGGCGAGCCAAAGTTCAAAAATTGCATCAGCACCGGAAGGATATGTTGGACATCACGGTATGCAACCATCAGCGCGGCGGCGATCAATCCCCAGCCGAGCGAGAGCAGAAGGGAGAACGCGATCCAAAAAGGAAGTGTCAAAAAAGGCAAACCTGGAACGCCGTGAAAGAACACCAATAACAGCGCGAGCAGACAGAAACCAACCGCGAAGTCAAGTAACGACGAGGCGACCGTGGATAGCGGCAGAATTAACCGCGGGAAATATACTTTGGATACCAGCCCGGTGTTCCCCACAAGACTCGCCGCCACCTTAGTCACTGTTCCGGCATAGGCGACATAAAAAATCTGACCGGCAAAGGTGAGCAGAAAATAAGCCGTGCTACTCCCTTTCGCGAGGCCGGCAATGTTCCCAAACACGAATGTGAGCAGCCCCGCGCCGACGGCCGGTTGCAACAGCACCCACGTCACTCCCAGTGCGGTTTGCCGGTAGCGGAGCATAATATCCCGAAAGGCGAGGGTGGTCAAAAGGTCACGATACGCCCATAATTCACGCAGATCAAGCGGGGTAAACCCGGAAGGGGGACGTATCGTGCGGAGCGGATGCGATGTCACGCTGTTTGTTTACTTTCCTCGTTCGCTGTTTCCTGCTATTTTCGACTTTCGTGCAGGACAAAGTCGAGGATCTGCCGGAAAAAGTCTAAATCCACGGACGGCAAACGGGTGGCGGGGACGCCCTGCTACGTCACGGGTTCGTGTCTGCGAGATCCCCCATTTGCGCGGAGGGAATCGGGTCAACCCCCTGCCCGAGTCCCCGCCCTTGTGTCGAGTACCGGGGCGTTTTCGCGAGTCCCCATTTGTGGAAGCGAAAATCAACCGCTGTTGCCAGAACGCCGAGTCCGTAAATCACGGAGCGGCGAAAATTGATCGAGGACGCTTCCGGGAAGTATTTCGTCGGGCACGACACTTCCCCTATCCGGAATCCGAAGTACGTCGCCTGCGCGAGCATCTGGTTGTCGAAAACGAAATCGTCGCTGTTCTCTTCCAGCGGCAGGGATTCCAGTAGCCGCCGACTGAACGCGCGGTATCCCGTGTGGTATTCCGACAGTTTTATACCCAGTAATATATTTTCGACCGCCGTCAGGAATCGGTTCGCCACGTACTTGTAATACGGCATCCCTCCCTGAAGTGCACCCGTCGTGCCCAGGATCCGCGACCCGAGTACCGCATCGAACTCTTCCGACGCGATCATCCAGGACATCGCGCCGATCAATTTGGGGGAGTACTGGTAATCGGGATGCAACATCACGACAATATCGGCACCCCGACGCAAAGCCTCGGTATAACATGTCTTCTGATTGCCGCCATAACCGCGATTCTTCGCGTGGACGATATACGGAATGCGTAGCCGCCTGGCGACCTTTATCGTCTCGTCATTCGAGCGGTCATCCACCAGCACGAATTCATCCACGATTCCTGGCGAAACGTCGGCGAGAGTCTTTTCCAGAGTCAATGCGGCGTTGTAAGCCGGTAGAACAACAACAACGCGTTTACCGTGAATCATATTTATCCTTGATACCCTCTCACCGTTCCGCCTTACACAATCATGAAATCACCTGACGGGTGGTTGGACAAGCGCAATGGTCCTTATCGTTTGACAGGCTATCCGACTCCCATTATACTGAGTTTACATGAAAGGTATCATTCTTGCGGGTGGCAGTGGCACCCGTTTGTACCCGGTGACGCAGAGCGTTTCCAAACAACTTCTTCCGGTTTACGACAAACCGATGGTATTTTATCCGCTGTCAACGCTGATGCTGGCAGGTATACGCGACATCTTGTTGATCTCGACCCAGTATGATCTCCCCTTGTTCGAGCGACTTTTAGGCGATGGTTCGCAATTCGGCTTGAACCTTTCCTACGCCGAGCAACCGCGTCCGGAAGGACTGGCGCAGGCATTTCATATCGGAAAATCATTCGTGGGCGGGAAACCGGCGGCACTCGTTCTGGGCGACAACCTTTTCAACGGCGACCGGTTGCCCGAGCAGTTGGCAAGCGCGGCAGAAGCGGCGCAATCGGACCGTGGCGGGGCGACCGTGTTCGGCTACCGTGTTTCCGACCCCGAGCGATACGGGGTCGTCGAGTTCGGTGCGGACGGTCGCGCCCTTTCGCTGGAAGAAAAACCGGCGAGACCGAAGTCCAATTATGCCGTCGTCGGGCTGTATTTCTATGACGCACAGATAACCGACATTGCCGCGAGCATCGCCCCTTCTGCTCGGGGCGAGTATGAAATCACCGACGTAAACAAGGTTTATCTCGCGCAGGATCAACTCCATGTCGAGAAATTCGGGCGCGGCACGGCATGGCTCGACACGGGGACGCATGATTCGCTTCTGGACGCTTCCAACTATGTCGCGGCGATTGAGCATCGGCAGGGATTGAAGATCGCTTGCCTTGAGGAAATCGCCTACGATTGCGGTTGGATCGGTGCCGCCGCCGTGGAAAAACAGATCGACCGCCTCGGAAAAACTGAGTATGCCGCCTATCTGCGCCGTCTCCTTGCCCGATAAGAAAGTTTCGTTATTATGTCTGAACCGGTTCGCCTTTTCCCTACCGATCTCGCCCCGGAGTTTCAATCCGCGGTTTCCACGCAGGAGTACCCGAAGCGGGTGCTGATCGAGGGTGTGCAGATTATTGATCTGCGATTGCTGATTGACGACGGCGGCTCGTTCGCGGAACTGGTCCGCTTCGACGAAAGTGGCTGCCTATTACAGATTCCGGCGTTCCGTGTTCGCCAGTCGTCCTATTCGCAGGTACTGCCTGGTGCCGTCAAGGCGTTTCATCTGCATTTCAATCAGGAAGATGTCTGGTTCGTGCCGCCGACGGATCGTCTGCTGATCGGATTGGTAGACGCTCGCAAAGACTCCCCGACCTCCGGAAAAACGATGCGATTTGTCATGGGTGGGGGGAAAACGCAACTCCTGTATATTCCGCGTGGCGTCGGTCACGGGTGCGCGAATCTGGGCACAGTACCGGCGACGATTCTGTATTATGTGAATCAGCATTTCAACATCGCGGACCCGGACGAACGCCGGTTGCCGTGGGATATGCTCGGCACCGACTTCTGGGAAATCACACAGGGGTGAGAGGCTTATGAATTGTCATCATTGCGGCGGGTCGGATCTCGCCGCCGCCACGGTCAAAGTCGGCAACGGCGACGCGCAGATCGTTATCGCCGGAAAGCCGGATGGTTTTCTGGGCGTGGTTCCCTACACGACCTCGCCGATCCGGGCGTATGTCTGCCGCTCTTGTGGCTACACGATGCTTTTCGCCCGCCAACTCACCGACCTGCTGGCGATAGAACCGGACGATAAAAATGTCGGTATTTGACGGCGAGCCGGACATACTAGCCGTCCCGGAATCGTTCCCCACCGTGCGCTGGAAGCGGGAGCGGGCAACGTTCGTGCCGTGCGACAGCGAGTCCGAGGAGCCGACCGGCTTTGCCCGACCCGCCGCGCTCGTGTTCCCGTTCTACGGCGACCGGGTGGTTCTCGC
>JACMIS010000633.1 GCA_014381035.1 Armatimonadota bacterium | reverse complement strand
GCGACGATTCCGCAAACCCGACCCCCTACGAACTTTTGAAGGACGTGTACGCGTAGAAGAAGATACCCCTCCCCCCCCCCCCCTCCCCACATTCCGTGGAGAGGGGGAGTAGAAAACCGGAGGCGAACCGTCATTGGCGTGTGCCCTCTGGCTCCCCCTCTCCACGGAACGTGGGGAGGGGGTTGGGGGGAGGGGTATCTTCTTCTAAGCGTACACGTCCTTCAAAAGTTCGTCGGGGGTCGGGTTTGCGGAATCGTCGCTGAACTTCAGCGCAGCTTCGGCGGCGGCGACCGCTTCGTTGTGGATCTTGTCGCGCAGTTCGGCAGAAAGCACGCCGGCCGCGAACATCTTCTGTTCACACAGCATGATCGGGTCGCGGGTAGACTTCATCTGCTCCACTTCCTCTTTCGTGCGGTACGTCACCTGCGTCACCTGGGTATCCGCCGCGCCGTGTCCGTGGTATCGGTACGTCTTCATTTCCAGGAAAACGGGGCGCGGATTGGTACGCATAGAGTCCACGATTTTGGCGACCTGCTCGTGGACGGCGAAAATGTCCTGCCCATCAATCGTGTGGTGTTCCATCGCATAGGACTCGACGCGTGACGCGAGGTTCGGGTTGGCATGGGATCGCTCAATCGAGGTGCCCATCGCGTAGCCGTTGTTTTCGAGGACGAACAGCACCGGGACTTTATAGAGTTGCGCCATGTTCAGGGACTCGTGAAAGCCGCCCTGGTTCATGGAGCCGTCGCCGAAGAAGCAGGCGGAAACCTGGGTGCCGCCGGTGTACTTGATCTTCCAGCCCAAGCCGAGTGCGATAGGAACGTTCCCGCCGACGATGCCGTAGCCGCCGTAGAAGCCGAGTTTGGCATCGCAGATGTGCATCGAGCCGCCCTTGCCTTTGGAACATCCGGTGATCTTGCCACAGATTTCCGCCATCACCTGACCCGGCGGGGAACCTGCCGCGAGGGCGTAGGCATGGTCGCGGTAGTGTCCGATGAACGAGTCGCCGTTCTGCACGTCCATCGCGCCGATGATGCCGACCGCGATTGCCTCCTCGCCGGAGTACAGGTGCAGATAACCGCCGATGCCGTGGGTGCCCTGGCGGAAAGCGCGGTCGCAGAGTTCTTCAAACTCGCGGATATGAACCATCTGCTCGTAAAAGCGCAGGTATTTTTCCGCGTCAAAATTGCCTGGAAGGGCAGGGTCGGCGGAGGTAGCGGGCGTCTCCTGTACCGACGATGCTGGTTTTGCCATAACGTGTATTTTAATTCCTACCTAAGTAAATCGTGGAGGAGTGTGGCTGGGTCACGGCACGCACACCGCGAAGCGAAGTGTCAGACCGCCCGAACCGAGGCATTATACCAGAAGTTGCACGACTTGGGGAAGGGGCGGTGTCTTCGAAATTCGCGTCGCCGAACGCCCTAATCCGGGGGGACTACCGCCGTGTTGATTTCGCCGATACCGGTGCCGTCTTCCGCGATGGTGACATCCGACTCCGTGACACGGGTGACCGTCCCCCCGGCGCAGCACTGATCGTAAAACTGCACCTGAAGCCGCGACGGTCCGACTTTCGCCCGATTGGTCGAGGTGATGTTCTGCGTATGCGCGAACGGCTTATCAGGATCAGGATCGATGGAATACCAGATGACCGGATCGGCATATTCGGTCCGTACGACGAAGTCATCGCCGCTCTCTGTCGCATTTCTGAGGGTTACTATGACCGAGTGCCTCACCGCAGGTCCAGGAACGGTGGTATTATCCTCCCAATTAATGGCGAACCGGACGGGTACGGTGCGGGTAGCCGATGGCGAGGCGGTGGGTAACGGGCTATCGCTACCGCCTCCGCATCCCGCGACAATCGAGAAAATCGCGACTGCCGCGCAGAACGCGCTGCCGCCAGTGCGGGCGGATTTCGTGAAGAGTTTCATGAATGATTCCTTCCAAAGCGTCTTCTGCGCATGGGTATGATTCTCTGGCTCACTACTCCGGACAAGTCGTGAACCCTATTTATTCATGGGCTTGTTTGCTTGCGATGGATGCTTCCTCCTCCAGGAAAGTGTATGAAATATCTCACTGCGCGTCAGAATAAAGACAGATGTTTCCTAAAAATGCCCGGTTTGTTAAACAGGAAACTTTATGCATGCAAGCTTCATCGATGGCGGGCGGGGAGCGTTATGGTGAAGGTGGAACCGGTGCCGATTTCGCTTTCCACGGCGATGGTGCCGTGGTGCCGCTGAATGACGCCTAACACGATGCGCGTCCCCAGTCCGGTGCCACCCGGCTTGGTGGAGATCGCCGCGTCGGTGAAAAGCCGTTCGCGGACGTGATCGGGGATGCCGTTGCCGGTATCTATGACCTGGATCGTGATTGATTCGCTATCAGGATTCGGGCGGGTGCGGACGGTGACGCTTCCGCCGCCGGGAGTTTCGGGGAGGGCGTTGTTGACGAGGTTGTATAGCGCGTTGTACATCTGCTTGCGGTCGAACTGCGCCGCGGGCAGGGCGGCATCAAGGTCCGGCGTCAGGGTGACGTTTCGCTTCGCGGCGACCGCTTTCAAGGTTTGCAGCACCTGCTCACATGTTTCGTTCACACTGGCGATCTCGAAGTAAGGCGGGGCGGTCTCGCCTTTGATCGCGTCGGCGATCTCGCGGGTACGCGCCTGTATCTGCTCGGCGGCAAAAAGTGAGTTTTGCAGCATCCAGCCGTAATCCTGCTGTACGGCGGCGGCGATCTCGCCGATGCGCACGGCGACGCCCTGGACCGCCGGCTCGCTGCATTGGTCGCGCAAAGTCTCCAATTCCGCGAACAGGTTGTCGAGCATCGGTTCCAGAGTCTGAACCCCGGTCGTGATCGGCGTCAGCATGTTCTTAATGTCGTGCGAAACATCCCCGATGAGGTGCACGATCTCGGTTTTTCGCGCCGCCTCGACGAGTTGGAAATGCTCGATGCCGGTCGCGGCTTGTGCACATAGCACCTCAAGAACCGACAGATCCTGCTCGCCAAACGGCGCGACGTTGGCGTTGAGTACCTGCATGACGCCAATAGGCGCGGCATTCGTTCGTTTGATGGGAGCCGTCATCATGCTTTTGGTGTGGTAGCCGAAGCGCGTTTCGACTTCGGCATTGTAATCGTCGCCGTGTTGCACATCGCTGTCTATGCGCGACTTACCGGAGTGAAATACATTGCCCGCGATTCCTTTATCGGATGGAATCCGCGTGCCGATGAGTTGCTCGCCCGAACCGCCGATCACATAGCGAAAGACCAGCGTATCATCCTTCGGATCGTGTAGATACACCGTCCCGGCGTCGGCGCGTAAAACATCCAGAGCTATTCGGAGCGTTTCGCGCACCATCGGGTCGGTACCGGGATGCGTGAACAGCGTTTCGCTGACGCGTCGAATCGCTTCGATTTGTCTGTCACGATGCTGAAGAAGCGATTGCGCATCCTCGCCCGCGACCGACATCTCCTCGCCACCTGTGTTTGATTCGTTATTGACACTCATAATTTATGCAGATGATACATCACGTAGCAGCGTAGCGTGTAATATTTGGCGAAGATTCTACAAAAACTTCCCTGGAAGGATTTTTGCAGAGCAGGTTAGGGAACGATTTTCGCGGCGAACACTCCGGCAAGATACGACCGCGATTTGTCGGTGAGTGTCAGATAGATCGCGCCGGGCACATATCCGTTGCGCGGCTTGCCCAATACGAGGCGCATCGAATAGGCGTTCATGTAAATCTTGGTTTCCGGCAAGTCGTCGCTCTCAAGATTCGCACGGTATTGGAGATGGATATGCGGGTTGTTTCCTCCGAACTCGCCGCTGAATGGGACGCGGACTTCGCAGTTTTGTGCGACTCCTTTTTTGAAGAGAAAGATTCGTATCGCGCTATCGGGAAAAAAGCCGGCTCCCATACGGAGAAGAAGCCCGTGTTTATCCATTTCGGCACGCTCCAACCGAAACGGGCGGTTGTACAGTTTCCCGGTCAGGTCATTGGTCGGTAGCGATTTCGCGGAAACGTCCAACTCCCATTTCGGCGTCGCGGCACGTGTTTGCGCGGCGGCGGGAAGGATAGCGGCGATAAGACAGCATAAAGTCGGCACAACAGCGCGGTACATAGAGGTGGTTCCTTTTTCAAGCGAGCATGGGACGGATCACTTTTCGGACACGTGGCGAAACGGTCCGGTTGCTTCAAATGGGGTACAGTAGCAATTGCCATGCCTATTCTTTCTGCCGACGCTCGAAACGTCGTTTCCGCCGACTTTCACACCCACACCACCGCTTCCGATGGAACCGCCACTCCCGAAGAACTCGCCCGCACTGCCACCGACGCGGGGCTGTCCTATCTTGCCGTCACCGACCACGACACCGCGAAGGCGGTCGGCGCGGTTCTCGCCGAAGCACATCGTATCGGGGGGCTGAAAATCGTCCCGGGTGTGGAAATATCGGCGCGAGGGAAGCCGGGGTCGTGCCATCTGCTCGGTCTGGGCGTTGACTATCTCCGCCCTTCCTTGAACGACACGCTCGCGGACCTGCTCACGGCGCGAAACAACCGCAACGAACTTCTGGCGGATCGCCTTTCGAAACTGGGCGTACCGGTGACAGTGGCGGAGGTGCGCGGGTACGCGCCCATCGGGGCAAATCTGGGGCGTCCGCACTTCGCACAGACCTTGCTCGCCAAAGGATACGTAAGCAGTTTGCAAGAAGCCTTCGAACGGTACCTCGGCGACAACGCAGCGGGCTTCATCCCGAAAGAAGACCTGTCGCCCGCCGATGCAATCGCGCTGATCCATTCCGTAGGCGGCTTATCGTTTCTGGCACATCCGGGTCTACTTTCGCTTTCCCAGCACGAAACGATGGACACGCGAATCAAGGCATACAAGGACGCCGGTCTGATGGGTGTCGAGGCGTACTACAGCCGCCATACCCCTGCGGAAACGAACATGTTTCTGCGCCTGGCACAAAAATATGACCTGTTAGTTACGGGCGGGTCGGATTATCATGGGGCGAATCGTCCGGGAACATATCTGAATCGGGTTTTAAACGAAGGCACGGAACCGCTCCCGGCAAATCTCCTGCCAGAGATACTGCTGGAAAAAGCGTTGGGTAGCGTTTAGGAGTTTAGGGGACAGGTTACAGAAAGCAGGGAAGGATACGCGGTGAACGCACCGCCCCCGATTTCCTATAATCTGTCACCTAACCCTCCAGTACGACTTGTGTTATAATACAGAAACGCGGTTTCCGAAGCTTATGCTCCAGACGCAAAACTCTTCCAATAGCGGTAGTCAAGAAACAGTCCCTGACTCGGCACGACATCCGGAGCAAGTCCGTAGCGGCGAAGACGCCGTTCGCCGCGCCGCGGAAGCTGTCGTCAACCGTTCGGCGCAGAGTGGTGGCGAAAAACGCGTCCGCCGTCGTTCGCGTCGCACCCGTAGCACCCCGATTCTTGCCGGGACCGGGCTTCAGTTCCACTATGGTGTCGGACTGTTAATGATCTTCACGCTGATTTTAGTGATTTTCAACGAGCAAATCAGCAAGGCGGCATGGAAGATTCTGCATCCACCCGCCCCTCCGCCGGTGCCGGGTGCCGGTGCCGGGGTCGTGGTTCCTTCGGGACCTGCCCCGTGGTGGTTTCATGTCGAAATCCCCGCGCTGTTGATCGGGTTCGGCATCTGGCTCTACCTGACGCCGGGAGTGTGGGACTCGTTCAAGTCGTCGCTCGGCTTGCATAAAGACAAAGAGCGTCGCTCACGAAAACGCCATACCTGAGATTTTCCCGTGGAACGAACCCCGTGATCTGGCATCTTTTATTCGATTTAGACGGCACTCTGACTGATCCGGCAACCGGGATCACCCGTTGCATCGCTCACGCCCTGACGGCACTCGGACACCCGACACCGTCGGAGGAAGTGTTACGCTCTTGCATCGGTCCCCCCCTACAGACCACGTTTCCGATGCTTTTGAACGAGTCACCCGGAGAATCATCGCTTACAGATCGGGCTATCGCGCTGTATCGCGAACGGTTCGTGCCGGTCGGGATGTACGAAAACGCGGTGTATCCCGGCATTCCCGAACTTCTAGCGCGATTATACGCGGGCGGGTGCAAACTGTATGTCGCCACTTCGAAGCCGACGGTGTTCGCGAAAGAAATCGTCCGCCACTTTGGGATGGAAGCGTTCTTCGTCGCCGTTTACGGGAGCGAACTTTCCGGCGAACGAGTCCATAAACCCGATCTGATCGCTTATATATTGCAACAAGAAAACATCGCTCCCGAAACGGCGATAATGGTCGGGGACCGCAAGTACGACATATTAGGTGCGCGTGCCTGTTCGCTTTATGCGGCGGTGGGTGTCACCTACGGCTATGGCGGTCCTGACGAACTCCGCGAAGCGGGGGCGGACGCTTTGTGCGATGACCCCGAAGAACTCGGTGTCGCGCTCAACCGGCTTCGGGAGTAGAAACATGAAGAATAACGGGTATAACCTTCGGCGTGAAGGAACTAAACTCCGTTGATTGTTGATGGCAAACTGTCTGTACCGAAGGTGATTGTTCATCTGGGGCAACCGCTCCTGCTTACTTTTCTCGTGTCGGTCCTGGTCACGGTGATTTATGAGAAGGCGAACGGTCCGTGGTGGCTGAATATTTCCGCGACCCCGCTCACCGTGGTCGGTGCCGCGCTTTCGATCTTTATCGGGTTTCGTAACAACACGGTATACGACCGCTGGTGGGAAGGACGCACGCTCTGGGGCGCACTGATCAACCAGTCTCGAACCTTCGCACGGCAGGTGACGACGTTCGGGAGGTATACGTCGGAGCATGGCGACAAGGAAGCGATGGAACAATGGCAACGGGATGCGGTGATGCGTCACATCGGTTTCGTCCATGCGTTCCGGATGCATCTGCGCGACTCCGACCCGACAGGACCGCTCGGCGTAGACCCGTTCGTGCCGTCTGATGAGACGAACGGATACCGCGAGGTGCATAACGTTCCGTCCGCGATCCTGCACCGGCAGGGCAAGGAGTTGCACGAAGCATGGCGACGCGGCTGGATTCAGGATTTCCATTTAAACGCTCTGGATAGCACGCTGACCGAACTGACGAATATACAGGGCGGGTGTGAGCGGATCAAAAACACCCCGCTTCCGCCGGTCTACACGTATCTGGCGTACCGGGTCGTGGTCGCCTTCTGCTGTCTGGTTCCGCTCGCTCTGGTTTCCGATCTGCGCTTGTTCACGCCGTTCGTGTCGCTCTTGATTTCGTTCGCGTTTCTGGTGCTGAACCGGATCTCGCAATTATTGGAAACCCCGTTCGGAACACGGGTGAACGACTTGCCGCTGACCGCGATGTCACGCACCATCGAGATCGACCTCCGGGAGCGGATCGAAGTCGGTCCCATCCCGGAACCGATCAAGCCGGTGGACGGAATTTTGTTGTAGGTGTTGGGTAGTCGGGTGAGTAGGTGATCGGGTTTTGAAATCCTTGCCGACCCCAGCGACCTAGCAACCAAATCACCCGACTACCGGCTTCGGGAACCGTTCGGGGGAGGCGGTGCGTCTTTAGTGGCGAGGCTGTTTTATCTCGTTAGGATATTTACCATTATGTTGATACGATCTTTATCCGGCGTCGCTGCCGCGTTCGTTTTGTTTCCGCTAACAGCGACCACCGCGAGAGCACAGGAACCATCTCCCGCTATTCCCAAGCCAACGGAACCAGCGGTCGCTCCGGCGACACCGACCGAGAAGGCACCGACGCCACCGGTTGCTCAAGCCGCGAAGCCGACTACCCCCCTCCTTTCTATCGGTTCGGTCGCGCCGCCGCTTCCGGTCGCGGAATGGGTCAAGGGCAAACCGGTAGTCATCGCGCCGGGGACGATCACCGTGATTGACTTCTGGGCGACATGGTGTCTGCCGTGCCGACCCGCACTGGCGAAATCGTCGGTTCTGGCGAAGAAATACGCGGGCAAGGTGCAGTTCGCAGCAATCAGTGTCTCGGAGCAGACGCGCCCCAGTCCTCCCGTGGTGGTAGCCGCGAAAGTCAAGCAGTACGTGACCGAGATGGGAGACCGCATGGATTTTCCCGTAGGACGGGATACGGCGGACGACGCGATACAAAATACCTGGTTAGTACCGTCCGGAATCGAGACGATCCCGCTCGCGTTTATCGTGGACAAGGACGGCAAGATCGCATGGGTCGGCAATCCCATGGTCGGCATGGAAGAATCACTGGAGAAGATCATCGCCGGAACATACAACCGCGAACTGGCGATACAGGCGCAGGCGACGGAGCGCGAGTATCGAGTCCGGCAGCGGGCGTTGAACGCACGGTTAGACGAATTGTACGCGCCGGTGCTGGCACTTGCCCGCGCAAAGAAGTTCCCCGAAGCCGTGGCTGAAATGGACAAGGTGACGGCGGCGAACCCGGATTATGCGAACCTCGTCGCTATCCTGCGGTACCGATTGCTGGTTGCGCATGACGAAGCCGGCGCGCAAAAGTTCGCGGCAGAAATGTTGACCACCGGTTGGAAGGACGATCCCGGTGCTCTGGACTCCGCCGCGTGGAGTATCGTCGCGCCAGACTCACCGTTCAAGAAGCCGGATTACGCGCTGGCAACGCGGCTCGCGGAGACGGCAGTCGCGCTTTCGAGCGAGGGAGAGCCCGGTTTTTTAGAAACGCTCGCGGTTGCGTATCAGCGACAGGGCGATCTTGATAAAGCGATAGCGACCGGGAATAAAGCGGTCGCGCAGTTCGCCACGGACGACAATAGCGAGATGGCAAAAGCGATCCGTGCCCGGATCACCGCAATGAAGGCAAAGCGCGACGCGGATGCGAAGAAACCGAAGTAAGACCTGATTATGAACGAAGAGCATCTTCCGCAGTTGATCATGCGGCGGGCGGATTTGCAGGGTCTACCCCCCCTCGATCTGCCAGAAGGATACGCCCTGCACCGTTGCGACGGCGCGTTCACCGACAACGAGCGCGACGGCATCGCCCGCGTGCTCGGCGAATCGTTCCCGGAAATGACCTGGTTCGGGGAGCGGGTAGACTCGACATTTATCGGAGACACCAGTTGTCACACCACGTTTTACATAGAGCATGTCCCGAGCGGAGCGGTCGTCGCCACGGCGACCGCACGGGAGGATCCGTCCTTCCCCGACGCGGGGTATCTGCACTGGGTCGGTGTGTCCCCGGCGCATCGGGGCAAGCGTCTGGGCAATCTCGTTTCCCTCGCGGTGTTATATGAATTTGTCGCTACCGGTTTTCATGGCGCGGTTCTGACCACGGATGATCATCGGCTGGCGGCGATAAAGACCTACCTGACACTCGGCTTTGTCCCGCTCCCCGGTCACGCCTCGCATGAAGCCCGCTGGCAAGCGGTACAAACGGCACTACAACCGTCCAAATAGAATGTGCATATCGCCCGCGGGCGGTTCGTCAGGTAAATTGCGTTGTGCCTTGACGAACGCGTTGGCATGCCGCATAGTAGCAGGGGGATTTCCGGGCTCCCCAATCGGCGATCCGGATTCTCCCGAACAGGACTTTCCTGAAGGATTTACAAAACGTATGGCACTTGGAGTCGGAATCGTTGGTCTGCCGAACGTCGGCAAGTCTACGCTATTTAATGCAATCACCAAAGCGGGCGCGGTCGCCGCGAACTATCCGTTCGCGACGATTGATAAAAACGTCGGCATCGTCACGCTCCCCGACGAGCGACTGGACGCCCTCGCGAAAGTGTTCACTAAAGGCGACCGGGTGCCGCCCATCGTCCCGACCGCCGTGGAGTTCGTGGACATCGCGGGACTGGTCAAAGGGGCGCACAAAGGCGAGGGCTTGGGCAACCAGTTCTTAGCCAACATCCGCGAGGTCGCCGCCATCGCCCACGTCGTGCGCTGCTTCGACGACGAGAACATCATCCATGTCGAGGGCAAGGTAGACCCGGCGGGCGATCTGGAAACGATCAACACCGAACTCGCGCTCGCCGACCTGTCTACGCTGGAAAAGCGGATGGACCGCTTGAAAAAAACCGCGAAAAACAACAAGGACGACAAAGAACTCCTCGACCTTGCCGAGCCGCTGTACGCGCACCTTTCGACCGGCGCACCGGCGCGGACATGGGGCGCGAACCTGGACAAAGCGACGCGTGAGGCGGCGTACAAGAGCTTCGCGCTGCTGACCTCGAAACCGGTGATCTATGTCGCCAACGTCGCCGACACCGACCTGCCCGACGGCGCGGGGAGCGCGAACGTGCAAGCCGT